>JAUYIX010000003.1 GCA_030688115.1 bacterium | reverse complement strand
AAAAAAAGTCGTGGGTGTCAACAAAGGCCCAAACTTTGGACTTGCTGATCATTTTATTGCAGGCCTTAGCCTGCTTTTGGCTCTACTCAGCAATAATAATACCACTTAGGCAGAACCACCACACTAATAAAACGCTATATTAAGCCAAATACTTGTTTGACTTTTACCGGCTTGTTTGCTATATTTTTGAGTCAGTTTATTGGTTGCTCGTTCACAAGTTCACCCACCCACATCAGCCGGCACACCGCCGGCAAGAAAGGTCGCTGTCATGAAGAATTTTGTCTTGTTTTTGCAGTTTTTTGTCCTGTCCGTGATTTTCGTCGGCCCCGCCTCGGCCGACAACATTTTTAAGGAGGCGCGCAAGCGCCACCAAAAGATGTTCCGCGAGACTGCCGACGCGGTCAGGGAGGCCGTCGTCCCTCCATTGGTCCGGGTCGAGCGAGGTGGTGGTCCGAGGTACTACTCGGACGTGGTGTACTATCCGCGTGGAGACACGCGGCGTCGCGACGACCGGCACATGATCGTCATCGACAACCACCACCGTCCGTATTGCCGGACCCACCGCCACTACGACGAGTGGCGGTACCGCGATCTGCGGTACGGGACCCGCGGTACGTACTCCGGATTGCACTTTGTAATCCGGCTCGGCGATCGGTGGTACTGTGACCGGCACCGCAGTTACGGATGCGATGTCTTGTCGTCGCGGTACTACTCGTCGTACCACGACGAGCGAGAGGTGATCGAGCGGTCCCACGACCTGTGGGACTCGGCGGGTCCTCGCTACGTGGACACGCCGAACCCGGCACCCCCGACCTTCTACTTTGGGACGGGAGGGCGCAAGCTCTCCGTCGATGGTGGAGGGACCGTCATCTGCCGCATTCACAATCGTACCGAGTGTGCAATTGTGATCGGTATCGTCCACGGCGGTACCTCGTACCGATATGTCGGTACCCGAGTCCACCCCACCCAGGGTGAACACTCCGCGTTTTGCGCGCGGGGCACCCATTGTGAGTAACGACATCCGTCGTTACTCCCCATTCCACCCCCTCCAGCTTCGGCTCGAGGGGGTTTTTCTATTGTGAGTAGGAGCCGGCGGGCAGCGTGAGCGAACACTCCGCAGCCGCAGTGAGATTTGCAACCATGGTCTGGCGGCGAGGACCAGTGTTCGGGAGCGCTGCCCGCCGGCCGCAGGTATGAGAGTTTACACTCGCCACAAGCAGATGGTTGACAAACGGTGGTTCTACCTGTAGCGTAGTGGTCAAGAAATGGAGCCTAACGCTGCGTCCGGTTTAGAGGCTCTAGTTGCTCCTACACTTCAAAAAACATCAACAAAACGCCAGCGTAAGGCCTTACGGCTTGACGTCGGTGGTGTAACAGAAGCTGCTAGATCCTATCTCATTGCAGGGACACCGAGTTTACGTCGGGGCCCCGTTTTAATTATTGCCGGAGATAACGAGCATGCTCAGATCTGGGAGAACGAATTAACCCTGTGGCTCAAGCGCCTGCGCACTAACGGCGTGCCAAAGGTCTATCGCTACGAGGAGCTACCGGAGTCGGAGCAGCTCTCGCAAGTCCCCAGCCAGCGTCGTTACCACAACTTAGGTGTCATGAGCCAAATGCTCAGCGATCAGACGGCTTTTTTTATCGTGCCCATCCGCGGCTTTGTCGAGCGTCAACCAGCTGTCGAGCGCTTTAAGGACATGACGGTACATTTGCGTGTCGGGGATACGCTCAGCCAGTCTAAGATTTTGCATGACCTGGAAGAACTCGGTTACGAGCCCGCCGACACGGCGGTGACGATGGGCACCTTTGCCCGCCGGGGAGAACTGCTCGAGATTTACTCGCCGCACCAGCATCAACCCGTCCGGATTGGGTTTAGCGGCTCGACGATCGAGTCAATTGCACATTTTGATATCGAAACCAAAAAACCGGGTGTAAAAATCACCGCGACTCACGCCGTCCCGCTTAAGTTGCTGATGAGTCAAGGTCGTCTCATCAAATACATCGCGGACCCCTCGCATTGGTCAGTCATCGTGGATGATCCCGACGATCTCAAAACCTCGATTGACCCGCTAGGCCAAAAAAATGATCAGGAGTGGCGCGCACTCACCAAAGAGATCAACGCGGCAGACATGATTACTTTTTATGCTTTTTTGGAGGAGAAAAAACAAGACACGCACGTTTTTAATTTTACTGTTCCTCCTCTTTTTAGTGGACACTTACAAAGTCTGCGAGAGGAGATAAAAAATGCACGCAAAAACAAATATAAAGTGATTTTATTAACCGGCGACGTCGCCGGTTTACGAGCCTCGTTGGATAGTGCTGCGAGCGCCGTAGAATTTGAGCATGTCCAAGGATCACTGCGCGAGAACTTAGCTGGGTTTAAAGACTCATCCGGTAAGTTGTTGGTCCTGACCGATCGCGAGATTTTTGGGCCGGAGGCGGTTGCTCCTCCTAAAGTGCATCGTGCCAAACGCTTTGATCAGGCCTTTATTGCCGACTTGGAGCCGGGCAATTACGTCGTGCATGTTGATCACGGCATTGGCCGCTTTTTGGGAATGGTGCACAATTTACTGTCCGGGGTAGAAAAAGAATATTTTGTCTTACAGTACGCCGAGGGTGATCGTCTCTATGTCCCGGTTGAGTCGGCCGATAAGTTGTCACGCTATATCGGTGCGGCCAACCCGGTGATCCACCGTTTGTCCGAGACCTCTTGGATCCAGATCCGAGCCCAGCTCAAGGAGTCGACCGAGCGGCTGGCTAAAGAGTTACTCAAGCTGTATGCCGAGCGCCAAGTCAAAGGCGGGATGCAGTTTAAGCCTGAGCAGTCGGTCGAGCGCGAGTTTGCCAAGACTTTTCCGTATGAGGAGACCCCTGACCAGCTCAGCGCCTGGCATGAGATCCAGTTGGATATGCAGCGCTCGACCCCGATGGATCGCTTGCTGGTCGGCGACGTTGGCTTTGGTAAAACCGAGGTGGCGATGCGCTCGCTCTTTAAGGCGGCGGTTAATGGCACGCAAGCTGCGATTTTGGCGCCGACCACAATTTTAGCCGACCAACACTATAAAAATATTTCTAAGCGGTGTGCTACTTTTCCATATACGGTAGGGATTTTGTCGCGTTTTCAATCCCCCAAGGAGCAACGCGAGACGATCGCAAAGATTAAAGCCGGTACAATAGACGTTGTCGTCGGTACGCATCGCCTACTCTCTAAAGACACCGAGTTCAAAAATCTGGGACTGATCGTGATCGATGAGGAGCAGCGCTTTGGGGTAGAACACAAAGAGCGACTCAAAAAAGCTCGTACCAATGTACATGTACTGTCGCTGTCCGCCACCCCGATACCTCGCACGTTGCAGTTCTCCCTGTCAGGTATCCGCGATATCTCAACGATTGAGACGCCCCCACCGGGTCGCTACCCGATCGAGACCAAAGTGGCGGTGTATGACGACCGTGAGATTAAATCCGCGATTGAGTTTGAGTTGGCGCGCGGCGGGCAGGCCTATATATTGCATAATCGTGTCGAGACGATTGGGACGTTTGCAAAAAAGATTGCCAGCTTGGTGCCTAAGGCGCGAGTGCGGGTCGGACATGGACAGCTTAAGGAGACCGAGCTGGCCTCGGTTATGGAGGATTTTTATAATCGTAAATATGATGTCTTGGTTGCCTCAACGATTATCGAGAACGGACTGGATATCCCGTCCGTCAACACGATCATCGTCGATCAATCGACAAATTTTGGGCTCTCACAGTTGTACCAGTTGCGCGGACGTATTGGTCGAGGCAACCAGCGCGCCTACGCCTACCTATTTTATAATCGGCAAGACCTTAAGGGCCCGGCGCGCTCGCGTCTGTTGGCCTTGCTCGAGGCGACCGAGCTTGGGAGCGGGTTCCAGATCGCGCTGCGCGACTTGGAGCTGCGTGGAGCCGGTAACTTACTCGGGGGCGAGCAATCCGG
>JAUYIX010000070.1 GCA_030688115.1 bacterium | reverse complement strand
CTTTTGACTAAGCACTCCGCAAACGGACCCGGAGCCGATACGTACATGTACGCCCAAGTCTGGGATGGCGGCACCACATCTTGGGGTAATCTGATCACGTTGGCATCTTGGGCCGGCACAGCAGATGCCGGAGCGCAGAATCTTGACGGTGCCTATCTCTCGGGCGGAGATTTTTTGCTTGTCTTTGATAACAACGACAACACACCACTGTATCGCACCTGGGATGGCACGACCTGGTCGTCAGCCGCCGGCACCTTGGACGTTGGCGGCAACCCGACCTGGCTGCACGTGGCGGGTCGCTCAGGGACCAACGAGGCGATGATGACCACGTTTGATACGGGTAACGACACCAATACGGCTCTGTTTGATGGCACATCTTGGGGCGGATTAACCGAGCATGCCGATCCGGGCGATAGCCCCGGTTTTGATCAATTTGATTTAGCCGAGTTCACCTGGAGTCAAAGCGATTTAACCAGAGGCGGACTCATTTATAACGAGGCTAATGATTCTGCTCCCAATATCCGAATTTTTGACCGGACCGGAGGCGCTTTTGGGTCTTGGGGCGGCACCGTAGAGAACATTAGTATCGGTGCCAATGTCCAGGCGGCGACGGTTGAGGACAATCCGGCCGCACTTGAATACGTTGGCTGTTTTGAGGATGCAAATGCTGACATTACCTGTCTTGAGAGTGACACGACACCCTCTTGGTCGTCGCCCACAAACGGAGTTTTGGACACGGATACCGGGCCGGGTACCGAGCGCAGTTTTGATTTTGTCTATGAGCGTGTCGGTGGGGACCGCGGTTTGGCGCTGTACTCAGGCGGCAACGGGTCGCCGCGGCAGTTCCCCAAATATCGGACTTACGACCCGTCCACAAACACTTTTTCTACCGATACCGCGATGGTTACTATCGGGGATCTGCTTGAGGCGGTAGAACTTATTGCTGATCCGCGCAGCGATGACATCATGGCGGTTATGGGTGCTACCGATCAGGACGTCTGGACGGTCGTTTGGGATGGTAGCAGCAACGTATTTGTAACGACTTTGGGTGCGGCACTGACCGAGCACGGTACCAACGGCACCGGCGACAGCGACTTTTGGTTTGACTTTGCCTGGAATGAGTTTTAGCAAGCCCAAAACCAGCCAGCAGGGGTATACACTTGTTGAGCTGTTGCTATATATAACTTTGCTCGGGGCTATGCTCGGCGCCGTCTCACTATTTGTTGTGCAATTGCTATCGGCACGCGTAAAAAGCGAGACGATTGCCGAGGTAGAGCAGCAAGGCAGTCGGGTCATGCATCTGATAAGCCAAACGATCCGTAATGCTGAGACGATCACATCTCCAACAACCGGCAGCAACGCCGCAGCGGCAACTATCGATGTTGTGACCGTCGCTGATGATCCGACCGTTTTTGATCTGGCCGGTGGGGCGATCCGGATTACGGAGGGGGCGGGAGCGCCGGTGGCGTTGACCGGTTCTACCGTAACGGCATCCGGATTAGACTTTGACAATCGCTCGAGAGCGAGCACTCCCGGCACGCTACGTATCGAGTTTACGTTAACGCGTACGACTACCGGCTCGCGCAATGAGTTTGATTATTCTAAAACATTTTATGGCTCAGCATCTGTCAGACCGTAAATCGCAACCCGGATACATCGCACTGGTCAGCGTCTTGGTTGTGGGCGCGGTCGGTGTGGTGGTGGCCACCTCTATGTTGTTGCTTGGCGTAGGAGGGAGCCGTACCAGTCTGGCAGAACAACAGTCCAATCAGGCCCAAGCGCTGGCGGATGCTTGTGCCGAGGATGCGCTGCAGGAGATCCGTGACTCAACTCCTTTTACAGGCACGGTCATGCACACGATCGGCGCCGGATCGTGTTCTGCCACAGTGACGAGCCTCGGAGGTCAAAACCGAGAAATCGAATCGACCGCCACGGTTGATGACGTCACTCGTCGCGTAAATATTTTTGTTGATAGCATCACGCCGGACCTCACCATACTATCCTGGGAAGAGGTCGCCGGCTTTTAGCCCGGCTAAAAAACCGATTTGGTCATGCGCCAACTGGTCGGGGTGGCCGGACTCGAACCGGCGGCCTTCCGGTCCCAAACCGGACGCTCTAGCCAACTGAGCTACACCCCGTCGTGACTCTTGATAACGGTTTTACCAACTAAAAGCAATGGCTGCTTTGCGCTACGACCGAACAGCCTCTTTGAGCGTTTTGCCCGGACGGAACTTTGGCACTTTTACCTCGGGGATCTGAATCTTTTGCTGCGGGTTACGAGGATTGACCCCGGCACGTGCTTTGCGCACCGCTACATGAAAAATTCCAAAACCGGTCAAACTGACCTCATTGCCTTGGCGCAGCTGGTCCATAACGATGCTCTCCATGGCATCCAGAGTGTCGCTGACCGTTTTTCGGTTGCCGTTGAGTCGACCGACGATGGCATCAACGAGTTCTTTTTTGTTCATAGGTCTTGAGGTATTAAATCTTTAATCGGTTAGGATTGGCTTAGGTTAGCACAAATTGTGGCGATTACCAGTCTTGAGGCCGGCGGACAATCCGGCCGGCATTAACGCGCGTAATCGATGGCGCGTGTCTCGCGGATGACACTAACCCTAATCTCGCCCGGGTAGGTCAGCTCTTGCTCGATGCGGTCGCTAATCGCGTGGGCCAGTTTTTTGGCTTTGAGGTCGTCGATCAACTCCGGCTTGACGATAACCCTAACCTCACGACCGGCCTCGATCGCAAAGACGGTCTCGACACCCTCAAAGGCCGCGGCGATTTTCTCAAGCTCTGAGACGCGTTTGATGTACTCGGAGACGGTGTTGCGACGAGCGCCCGGTCGCGCGGCTGAGATAGCATCGGCGGCGGCCACGATCCACTCCTCGGGGGTTTTCATCTCATGGTCTTTGTCGTGGGTTCCGGCTGCAGCGATAACCTGCTCGCTAAATCCAAACTTTTGCATAAGTTGGTTACCGATCTCGATATGCGTACCTTGGACCTCATGGTCAATGGCCTTACCGATATCGTGCAAAAAACCGGCCTGAGCACAGACTTTAACGTCAGCCCCTAACTCGGCCGCCATCATGCGCGCCAAGTGAGAGACCTCAACGGCATGCTTGAGTTGGTTTTGGCCATAACTTGTGCGGAACAATAATCGGCCGGCCACCTCAGCCAACTTTGGATGCGAGTGCTGCATGCCAACCTCGACGAGTGCAGCGTGGCCGGCCTCTTTAATCTTTTTCTCGACATCGCGTTTAGCGCCCTTAACCGCATCCTCAATGTGGCCGGGATGAATACGACCATCCGCCATTAGTTTTTCGACCGCCAACTTGGCCACGTAGCGCCGGATAGAGGAGAACCCCGAGATCACGATCGCGTTAGGTGTCTCGTCAACCAGCAGTTCTACCCCGGTAAGATTCTCGATGTGCTTAATGTTGCGACCTTCGCGACCGATGATGCGGCCTTTCATGTCCTCGCTCGGCAGCTGAATCGTGCTGGTCGAGTGCTCGGTGGTCACCTCACTGGCCATGCGCCAGATCGCCATAGCAATGATGCGCTTAGCCAGTCGATCTTTTTCTTGCTCCATGTAGGTCTCGGAGCGTTTGATAGCACCGGCCACGCGGTCCTTCATTTTTTGCTCGGTAAGTTCCAGTACGAGTTGCTCGGCGCGCTCTTTGGGCAGCGAGGCGATTTTTTCCAGTCGCTCAAGCTGTTGCATCTTAATCTCGTCTATCTTGGAGAGTTTTTCTTTTTGCTCTCCTTGTAACTTCTCTTGGGTTTGCTCGAGTTGCTGTCGCTGGGCTTGCATGGTCTGTCGCTCCTTGTCGATCATCTCAAGCTTTTGCTCCAAGGCTGACTCGCGTTTTTCGAGACGCTCCTCGAGCTGCGTGATTTTATCACGGCGACCTTGCTCGTCACGCTTAGCCTCTTCAATAACCTTGAGCGCGCGCTCTTTGGCCTGCAAGATCAACTCTTGCTCTTTGGCTTTGCTTTGCTCGATGAGTTTTGCGGCCTGCTGCTCGGCCCCTTGAGTTTTTTTGCCGGCCACCTGTTGGCGCACCACATAGCCGACTCCGGCTCCGAGGGCTAAGGCGATTGCTCCGATTAGTATTTCCATGTGTTTGTCGGACTGACCTTTAGTCCAACGCGGTCGTGCTGTTCTACCTGGGTCTAATCAATTTTTAGATCAGGCAGAACAACGTCAACGATAATTAGCGGCCCCCGAGAAATATTTTACCGAGTGTGCTTAATCGCTGCCCAAGGCCCTGCATAAGGGGCTTAGAGGTGAGTCGTCGCGTCAGGTTTTTGAGTCGTCTCGTCGTCATTAGTAGTTAAGAGAATGATATCCAAAGAATCCAAATACCCGTGAGTAGTACCACGTTGGCTCGACTGGATCAAGTTCTCGCTGTTTCTCTTTTAAAACACGTCACTATTGGGCAAGTCCACCGGTGCAGGCGCCATAGCAATAAGCGACGTCCCAGTGGTTACCTTCTTTAGCATAAATATTGCCTCTTGGATCTTTATACAGAGCTGCTCCATCACCGCTTCGATTGCCAATATAAGTATAAGTGTTCTCTATGTAGTTTGTCGTAGTGTTGAGTAGCCTATAATCTATTTTGTAGCCGTTTCCGTGGCTGTAGACTCCTTCAGCATGATCGCCCTCGGTAGCACTAGTAATAGTTACGTTGCAGCCGCACTCTTTTTTAAATGCGATCGCGCCATCAATCGTGCTTGTTTTGACGCCCGCAAATGAGATTCCGTCTTTAACAGATACTCCTCCTGCGGCCAGGCGCTGTCGCGCCTCCTGGTCACTGATCTCATCTGTTGGTGGTGGTTCGCCTGTGCCAGGTTGCTCCGTCCCGGTCCCGGGAGCACCTGTGCCGGGTCCGGGTGCGGCCTCCGTAATCTGACATTGGATCGTGCCCAGTCCGGCGCCTTGTCCAAAAAGCACAACAAAGATCGTTTTTACGATGATCAGCGAGAGTATGGCAAAAACAAATCCGGTAATCGCAAATTTTAATGTGGTCTTGGCTTGGGCAATCCGACCGGCCTCATCACCCGCGGAGGACAAGTACAAAAAGCCCGAGACAAAAATAAATACAATGGAGATGATCGTGACAAAAGCGACCGCGTAAGTGGTGGCGTTGTTTACCAGTGCCAGCAAGTCGCACAAGTCGCACGAGCCCCCGACCACACCCTCCGCATCACTCTCTCCTGACGGAAAAGTAGATGTGCACTGTACAAAACCTTCGCCCTCGATCTGGCCCGTGCCCGGAGCTACGGTTTGGGCGAATGTAGGGGAGACCGTTGCCAGTACCGCAACCACGGCCACAAGTAGGCCAAGTAAGATTGATGTTGTGCGTTGCGTGCGATTGTTTTGAGTCATGATCACGGTTACTTTACCGAGGTGAGGATGTCGTCTTAGTGTTTAGTGATGATCTTATCGATCAGGCCGTATTTTTTGGCCTCGGGCGCGGTCATAAAGTTATCGCGCTCGGTATCCAAAGCAACCTGCTCAAGTTTTTGACCGGAGTGGTCGGCAATAATCCGGTTGGTCAGGTCTTTTATACGTAGGATCTCTTTGGCGTGGATTGCAATGTCCGTGGCCTGGCCCTGGGCGCCGCCCATAACCTGGTGGATCATTATCTCAGCGTTAGGCAAGGCAAACCGCTTGCCGGGTTGTCCCGAACAGAGCAATACCGCCGCCATCGATGCGGCCATCCCCACGCAAATGGTATGAACCTCCGGCTTGATGTACTGCATCGTGTCATAAATAGCCAAACCGGCCGTAACACTCCCACCCGGGCTGTTAATGTAAAGATTGATCGGTTTTTCTTTATCCTCGGACTCCAAAAAGAGCAGCTGGGCGATGATCAGGTTAGCGACATGATCGTCCACTCCCGTCCCCAAAAAAATAATCCGCTCGCGCAGTAAGCGTGAGTAGATATCATAGGCGCGCTCACCGTGCTGCGATTTTTCTATTACGGTTGGGACCAAAATTTGATTGGTTGGCGGAGTAAAGTCGGAGGCGTGGGATAAAGACATGGGAGGCTATGATTTGATT
>JAUYIX010000101.1 GCA_030688115.1 bacterium | reverse complement strand
TTATCTTATGTATTACACTTAATCCGCTCAATGCAGCCGTCTGTTTTGCAGAGGCGGCGGCGGTCAGCAATGGTGCGCCACCGGACGAGTCTAGCCAGCCACTGACACCACCAGAACGTGACGAGAGCAAATTAAAAATCTTGGACAAAATTAAAGAGTGGCGCACCTGTATCAAGGGCCAGCACGCTAAAGGTTTGAGCTATTTTAGTTCTGCCTTGTACACCGGCTGCGCGGATATTTTTGGCCCTGATTACAGTGATGGCGCGAGCCGTGACCAATTGATCGGCATACTCTCAGGGTACTTTGGCGGTTTGCCTCCGGACACCCCGACAACCTGCGATGGCGAGCAAGTCACCGATCAGATTGGTGGGATCGTCGATTGCTTTAAAGAGAACGAGACGGTTTGTATGACGCTGGGGACGGAGGAGTACTGCGCCGAGAACCTCCAAGAGCTCTACTTTAAGACGCGCGCATATCAGGGCGACCCCAACCGTCTCCTTGGACCCTATAGCCTGGCGCAAATAAATGCGATCCAAAACTGTGCTCTCGAGAGTCCGGCTTTTGTTGGGCTTTGCGTGGCAGAGTCGGGTGTCTTTGATCCCAACACTCCTCTGGACAGCTTGTTGCGGTTTTTGACCCCGGAGCAGGCAGAACAATTTATTACCAAGGGCGCCGGTGCGGTGGACAGTTGGCATACTTGTATCCGCGCTGGGCTTAGCGCCGGCGAAAAACTCACGAGCGGCCTATGGGCGCGCTGTGGTGATCAGAACTTTGGCCCTAATTACAAAGACGTTGACCCTGACTTACTGCTTGGGTTGCTGCTACCCATCGCTGATTTGATCCCGGCCGGAGTGCCTGCCACATGTGATCAGGAGCCAATCTCAAGTGCGCGCGGTATCGCTGATTGTTTTCAGCAAAAAGAGAAGGTGTGTCTCGTGATCGATGGCAAAACCCGGTGTGCGGACGGCCCGGTCGAGCTTGCTGACTTGGCAATCGGCAGCTTTGGAACTGTTTTGCCTGAGCAGGATCTGGATGGGACTCTAACACCTGAGGGCTGGGAGATATTTATGGCCAACATACGGTGTTTGGCAGGGGATCCGATTTTTGCACAATTATGTGCTGTCGCCGATGAGGTCGGGGCGGGCGCTGATGTCGGGACCGGTGAGGAGACACCGCCCGAGCTATTGCCACTGGCACGCTGTATGATCGAGAACTCGTTTAATTTAGTGCTCTGCATGGCTCAGTCGGGTCTCTATACTACGCCCGGCCAGCCGGATAAGACTGATGAGGCAGAACTCCCAGCTGAGCCAGCCGTAAACGAGTTTGCGGGCGCGTATATTCCACCGGAAAAGCTGGGCAAGATTGGCTGTGTTGGAGGAGGGCATGCCGGAGAGTCAGTTGGCGTGACTGTGTCGGCAGGCGCGTGTATCGCTGAGGGTGGCATCGTGGTGGATACCGAGACGGGAGATCAGTTTGCAACCACTGAGGACCTTTGCATCGGCATGACGCCAAAGGACGGTTGTATTGAGATTGAGGAGCCAATAGAGCCTACCGAGACCGAGTTAGATCGGGCGGCTTCGATAGCAAATGATATCAATGACATAAAAAAATTGCAGACCGGTAACCAGACTTTCCTTGGAACCTGTAAACAAAATCTAGACTTTGGCACTTGTTCTCAATTATGTTTTGATGGTTTCGTCTATCAATTTTTATCGGCGGCCGAATGTGTGTATGACACGGTCGGCGAGCAGGCGCCTGAGCGTGATTGGGCCATTAGGACCGAAATCTATAGAAAAGGTTTCTTTAGTGATTCACTGGAGACAACGTTGGACGCCTCTAATCTGGATGAATTTAACCGTCAGTTCTATGGTTTTGACTCGGTTAACTACAGACAAAACTCATGCGTATATGATCGCATCTCGGGGGATGTGGCTTATTGCACCAGCGACCCAAACTTTATCCGCGCACAGCGTTACTTTAATCGACCGCAATGAACAAACGACTTATAGCAATTATATCTCTGGTAGTACTGATTATTGTTGCGGTTGTGGGGCTAATCTATTTTGTTAACCGTAATGCCGCCACAACCCCGGTCGCCTCTTTGCAATCCACTACGCAGGGCACCTGTATCACGCGCTACAATGAGCGATTTATCACCACGAGTGATATCTGTATCACCAAATTGTCCGGGCGCGAGTGGATATCTGGTGAGAGCGGAGTTGAGTTCTTGGCCTCTTCGGTTACTCCACCAGGAGCGACCGCGGGTGTAAAAGTGTACTCTTGCACGCAGGACGGGGCACGCGCTCAAATCGAGGGAGATGATGCGATCATTAACTGCTCAGGCGAGGTCTTTGTGGCATGTGAGTATGCCGACCAAGCGGCCTATGATGCGGATGTACCATCCTACTGCTCTGACCGCGTTAGGCAGTGGCGGATCAAGTTAGGTATCTCGGAGCCCGGGGCGTAGTCTCCGCCTCAGGGCGCGATTAGCGTTTGGGCTACATTTTGTACGGCTCGGGAGATAGCGGCGGTTCCGCCAAAGATAAAGCCGTCAGTAATCGAGCCGGCGTGTTGCTCCAGGTAATCCCAGATTGGCTGTGGGAGATCCTCAGGCCGGACCAGCACAACAGGTGCGCTATGTGTGGCTGACAAAACCGCTCCGGCCAGTCCGTCGGCAAAGGTTGTGCCGGTTGCCAGGCTAACTTTAGTCGGTGCCGGGTAAAAATACTCAGCAATCCGCTTGGAGGTGGCATAGCGGTCAGCCCCGTCTAAGCGGACAACGTCAAGACCAAGCTCCTGCAACTGCTGCACGACGGTATTGCCGACTACCGCCTCGCCTCCCGTCACAAAAGCCGCGGACAGGTTGGCACCATAGGTACCTTTTAAAAAGTCGAGGGTTGCCTGGGGCAATGAGTCTTGATTGGTTAGCAGAATTGGCTCGTTACGCTGTGTTGCCGGAGCGGCGGCTGACAAAATGTCCGGAAAATTTGCGCCAGTACCGATAAAAACATTTTTTGGTGCGCCATCCACGACCGTTGCGATGGTTGCCGCGGTCGCGTAACGATCGGAGCCTGCGTAACGCACGACATTAAAGCCAAGTCCGGTTAGATCACTGGTTACCTCTTGGGCGACCGCGGCAACACCGCCTAAGATATAGACCGTGCCTCCGGATGCTAAGACCCGATCGATCTCGGTGGCGGTCGAGGGCGTGATGTCAGCACTCCCGGTCAGCAAGAGCGGCCCTCCTACTTTTTTTGCCAAAACCGCACCGCCCAGGGCGTCGGGCCAGTTCTCCCCGGTGGCGAGGACAACCGCACCGGCACTGTCCGGAGCCGGATATAAGCGCTGGCTGATCGCCGTGGCCGTCTCGTAGCGGTTGGCCCCAAATAGGCGCTCAAGCGAGTCGGGGACCCCTTGTGCATAGCTCGCGAGCCCATCCCAGATGGCCTGGTCGCCGTCCTCATAACCCAGGGCCCAGATAGCGACTCCGGCCAGATCCTCGGCCTCGGCAACATTGTATTTATCTTGCAAACTTTGGGCATCGTCGTACCAGGTCTGAAAAGCCTGCCCGGCCGTCGCCGTCGTATAGGGCACAAGTGATTGGCTGTACCAGTTTTTGTTGTGCAGAGCCGCCTCTTGCTCGGCCTCATCGACAAATAGAGCGCCCAGCCAATTGCCTCCGCCTGAGCAGGCCGGGGTAACGCTCCCCGGTACGCTGGTACCGGAGGTCGACCAGCTGTTGCCGTACCATGGCACTCCCAAGATCAGTTTTTGTTCTGCCATGAGGCCAAGATAGGTCTGTAACGAGTCCCAAACCGAGTAATTGGACCGCCAACTTGTCGAGTAGAGCGGGGCGGAGGGCCCGGCCGTGTCGCTCCAGCAACCCCAGTAGTCGTAGCCCATCAGGACCAAATAGTCGGCATAGCCGGCGAGAGCGGCGACATCAAAGGCGTTGTCCCAGTCGATGGCCGGGATGTCGACGGTCACGGTAGAACCCGCAATCGCCGCGTGCATTTTTTGGGAGAGGACTTTGACAAAGTCGGTCAAGGCCGCGCGATTGCCGCCATCGATAAGTTCGAGGTCGACGTTAACGCCGTCCGCACCATCGGCCACGACCTTGGCCACGATGTTGTCAGCGGCGCGAGTATAGTAGGTCTTGGAGGTAAGCAAAGCGTTGTTGGCGCCAACGTCCGAGCCGGTGACCGCGTACTCAACACGGACCCCGTTGGCGTGGGCCAAGTTGATCAGGCCGGCCGGCGCTTGGTAGTTGGGGTTGCTCGTGTTGAGATAGCCGTCAAAGGTCACCTCGAGTTTAAAAAAGACCAGTGTCGAGAGGGCTGACCAATTGTAGTTGGCCTCGGCGCCATTGACCCAGTAGGGATGGAACCCATAGACCTGGTGTGCGGTTGATGATTTTGCCCCTACGCCCGGCTGCTGCTGTGACTTAACACTATCTGACAAAGTTTGTAGGGTCTTAAGCGGCGTTTGAGCGCTATAACTGTCATAGCGATGCTCTGCATCTTGCTGCATGCGGTGACTCTCTTGAGCCTGAGCGGTTGCCCCAAAGGATAGCGACATCAGTGCGCCGGCCGCTATTGCAGCTATTTTTAGCTTCATTAAAATACTGTAACACTAAAACGTGATAGCGCCGTGTATTTTGCACACGCGCCGGCGCTGACTAACGCAGCTGCTCGGACAACGCCTGAGCGGCTTTGGCACCGATAATCTTGGCCAACTCGGTCTCGGAGGCGTCCGCGATCCCGCTCAGCGAGCCATACTTTTGGATCAAGAGTTTTTTACGGGCCGGACCAATCCCGACGATCTCGTCTAAAAGTGATTTTTGATTGCGCTTGCCGCGCGTCTCCCGGTGAAAAGTTATCGCAAAGCGGTGGGCCTCGTCGCGCATGCGTTGGACCAGATGCAAAGCGCCGGATCCCTCAGCAAAGCGAACCGTCCGTGTGGGCGTGACCAGCTCCTCAAATCGTTTGGCCAATCCTACGACCGGTATGTCCAGATCAAGCTCTTGCAAAATCTGCAAAGCCCCACCCAGTTGCGGTTTACCGCCATCCACAATGATAAGATCCGGGCGCGGCCAGTTTGCTTTTTGTTTGTGATCATCGCTGGTGGTTCCGTCCGGTTCTGCCTGAGCCGTACTCGCCGGCAAAACCAGCTCGGGCAAACGCTTGAGACGCCGGCGCAAAACCTCACGCAGCATGCCGACGTCGTTGGGCTGCTCTTTGAGTGACGCGATCTTAAAGCGACGGTACTCTTGCTTGGCCGGCTGACCTTGCTCAAAAACGACCATCGAGCCAACCGCGCTGGTACCCTGAATATTGCTGATGTCATAAATCTCGACGCGACCCGGGGGCATGAGTTGGCCGTCCTGGTCGACCAACCCGACGGCCGCAGCAAGCTTGTTGAGCGCGGCACCCAAGTTAAGGCTGCGCGACTCCCACTCGTGTGTCTTGCGAGAGCGGTATTCTTGGGCGTTCTCCTCGGCCATGCTAACCAGGCGCTTGTTGAGTCCGGCGCGCGGGGTCACGATTTGCGGCTTGTGCGATATGCCTAAGCTGGCAGCACGCTGACTTAAAAGCTGCTTTAACAGATCCTGGTCAGTCAGTTTAGTCGGCACGATCAATTGTTTTGGGATAAATGTCGCCAACTCGTAATGCGTAACAATCAGTCGCCGCACGATCTCCTCAATCGAAGTTTGCGCCGCTTGCTCAAGGGTCAAAACAAAGTGCTCCTGCCCCAAGACCTTGCCGTCACGGATCATCATCAATGAGGCAAAAGCGCGTTTGCCATCTCGA
>JAUYIX010000069.1 GCA_030688115.1 bacterium | reverse complement strand
TGATCGAATAGCGCTATGGGTTGAGAGTAAAGATGAACTTGTTAAAAAAGCACTTGAGTCCTTTGGTCAGCAACTATCAGACGAGACGTTGGCAACCCGGCTCGACACCGGCTCCCCAACAAGTGCCACAGACAAATCGGTTGAGTTCCGGCTTGATCAACTTACCGCAAGGGTCAGCCTCAAAAGGGCGTAGATTGCCGTGACCCGGCAATAAAAGACGCGCCCGTACGGGCGCGTCTGCTGTTCCGGAAAAAAAGCTAGGGCCAAAAAAGGCCCTAGAAAAAGCTAGACGCTTTTTTTGTCTTTCATCATCGGAACCATAATGGCGACCAATACGGCCGACACACCGACGATCGCGTAGATCACGCGAGACCCCATGCTGCCGGCACCAAAGATCGCGTCAACGAGGTTGTAGTCGAAAAATCCGACCAAACCCCAGTTGAGGCCACCGATGAGCACCAAGATGAGCAGGATCATGTAGAACGCTTTCATGCTTGTGGGAAGTTAATTAATTAGTAAATCTACTATAGCACGATCTTGGCAACCGGGGAAACAGCGTGAAATTGCACTTATTTGCCTTTATAGAGCCACCAATCCGGCAAAGGAATTTTTTTAACGGTTTTGATTAGTCGCGCTGTACTGTCTAATCATACCCGAGAGAACTCCGGCGGGTTTGCGCCACAAGTCATCATAAGCACCTTGTTCGACTATTTTTCCGCTCGCTAAGACATAGATATAGTCAAAATACTGTAAAAGATGCAGACGGTGGATCGTCGAGATAATCGCCTGATCTTTAAAGTGTTCAAAAATCTTTTTGTAGATCGCCAGCTCGTTTAGTGGGTCCACACTACTGGTTGGTTCGTCCAATAAAAGCAGGCTACTCTCCTCGGCAGCATAAATCCCTCGGGCAAGTGCCAGGCGCTGTTTTTCGCCACCCGACAAGTTAACGCCGCGCTCTTTGATGTGCGTATCAAGGCCCTTGGGCAAGCGCTTGAGGACCGGCTCAAAGCGGGCCATTTTAACCGCTCGATCAATTTCTGCAGCGCTACGCGTGACCCCGGCGCTGACATTAAACCTAATCGTGTTCTCAAAAATTTCCGGATCCTGAGGGATCAAAGTGGTGATTGCGGCCAGCTCTCTAAAGCTGGTCTTGGCGATTCCATCGATTTTTAACTCAAAACGAGCAGGCCGATCGAGTCCACGCAGCAAGTATAAGATCGTGCTTTTGCCGCTGCCACTCTCACCCACCAAAGCAATGCGTTGCCCGCGCTTAATCTCCATACAAACATCTTGCAACTGATGTTCTCGATGCTCTTTATCCTCGTATTTAAACCAGATATTTCGAGCAGAAATAGTTTTCCAATTACTGTCGACAACCTTTGGCGGCTTGGTCGCCAAGGCCTCATGCGCTTTTACGAGAGCATCCGTTGCCCGGATACTAACTGCCTGCAGCAACAGTTCTTGTGCCAAGCCCGCAAAGCGATAAAACGAGTCTGAGAGTTGGCTGGCATATCCAAATAAGGCGACAAAACCGCCCAACAGGATAATACCGCTGCGATAACCGTTCCACACATAAATGAACATCAAGGACAGACTGGTTGCCGACAACAACATGCTGACGATAAACCATTTGAGTTCATTAACCCTGATCTCGGTTCTAAAAATTGGAAAAATACGCAAAATACTGCGGCTGTACTCGTTGCGAGCAAAACGAGATAGGCGCAGAGTGATGATCGTTTTTATATTCGATACATAGTCATAGAAAATCGCTGAGCGCTCGTGTTCGAGATCGTTCATGCTTTTTTTATAACGCGCCAAGCGTTTGTCAAATAAAAGGATCACATAGATTACGATCGCACCTGCCGCCAGCACGATAAATCCGTAACGCGGGACATATATCACGATTGCGACCACTGCAAAAATACCGCGCGTCAAGGCCTCGATCACTCTAAAACCGTGTGCCGTAAAGCGCTCGAGGCTCTTGGTCGCTTTTTCTACGCGGTCGTGCGTATCTCCCGAGTGGTGGTCCTTATGCCAGCGCAAGGGCAGCTCGTTGATCACCTTAAAATAATATTCGCGAGCGCGTTTTTCAATGTGGAACGCGGCGGTCTCCTCCATGATCCGGGCGGTTCCATGAAAAACCCAGAATATAAATGCAAGCGACCCAAAGACGAGTAACCATAGTACGATGTAACGCATGTCTAATTGGCCGTCTTGTCCGCCACGTTGGATAGCGTCAAACACTTTGCCGATAACGGCCGGTTCAAATGCGACTATTATGTTTGCGATGACAAAAAAGAGATATGAGAGTGCAAACAAAACTCGTTTGCCCTTAGCAAATTTCCAAGCCGTCTTAATAAGATAGATATATGGCACGCGCTGCATAACCAGGCAGCTTACGTTGATTTAGCCCCGGGCACAAGTATTGGCTGAGTCCGCTAAGAGGGTGTATAATACTTGGGACGGAATGAAGAAGGAGTGTTCTTCTTATTATGATAGAAAAAACAACGACCTCGGACGCTCTGTGCACAGGAGTTCGCGTTGGGGTGTTGGCGCGCAAAGACGATCGCTATCTGTTGGTGGGCGATGCGCCGCAAAAAGTTACGTCCGCGCTGTCGGAGCAGCGGCCGTATTTTAGGGTTCCGCAGGAGCACACACGGCCGGCCGATCCGGACATGAGTGCGGCTATCCTGCGCCTGGTCGGACTCCTGCGTGTGCTAAGAGCGCAATGCATCGACCACGCTGCATTGTGTATCGGCCAGCTCCTGGATCTATGCGAGCTGGGATGTGCCAGGCACAACTGGCACATGCTGGAGGGCAGCGCAAGCATGGGTGAGGCGACCTTCAAGGAGCAGCAGGCTCTTGAGCGGTTAGCTCAGTCGGTAGAACACATCTGGGCGACCCGTCCGCTCCTGCAGATGTATGCTGCTCGGACCTGCATGCATCTCTACGAGATAGCCAAGGGTCGCAGGACCAAGCGCTACCCCATGAACGAAGCCCTGGACCCCACCTCGATCCTAATCCTCGAGGCGCGAGGGGTCCTGCCGCCCGGCACGCTAGACTTGGACTTGGTCCGCATCCACGATCAGGCGGCCGGCTAATCTAAGTCAAGGCTCGTCGAGGCTAAGTTAAGCACTCAAATCTTTGCCGCCACCAGGTCTCCTGGTGGCGGCTACTTCACTTTATCTCTCGTTATATCTGGTTATCTCTTGTTATCTCCCGCAAAAAGTTAGGTTTAAATAAACAACCCAGTCGCTTTGGGGACTTTCAGCCGATTTGCTAAGCTCAGCGCTTGCGTCCATTATGTAAAGAGTCATGTCTGATCAGTTGTTCAACCAGGATAGATTAAAAAAGCGAGAGCGCTTGCTCAAAAATGGTCTGGTCCCGTATGCAGATACGTTTGAGCGTACGCACACGGCCGCCCAAGCCAAACTCGAGACGGAGAATAAACCGACCAAGGTGGCCGGACGGATCAGAAGTGTCCGCACTATGGGCAAGATTATTTTTTGTACGCTTGAGGATATCTCGGGTACCGTCCAGATCGTACTAAGACAAGATGATCTGGGTGACACAATCTTTGCCCGGTTTAATGAGCTGGTAGACGAGAGCGATTTTATCGGTGTGAGCGGCAGTGCTTATGTCACTAAACGGGGAGAACACTCGGTCCTCGCCAGCGCGTTTATTATGCTCAGTAAGGCGCTCAATGGCGTTCCCTCCAACTGGTACGGGATTAGCGACGTTGAGACTCGTCATCGCAAACGCTACTTAGAGCTGGCCACTAATCCCAAAGAGCGCGATGCCTTTAGACTACGCAGCGGCATTATCAGGGCCTTGCGGGAGTTCTACTGGCAAAATGGATTTATCGAGGTTGAGACCCCAACCCTGCAACGCAAAGCAACCGGTGCTGTCGCCAAGCCTTATATTACCAAGCATAATGCAACCGATCTTGAATTTGCTCTGCGCATCTCGCACGAGTTACCCCTCAAAACACTTATGGTGGCGGGTTACGAGCGTATCTTTGAGCTTGGCAAGGCCTTTAGAAACGAGGGGGTTGACCCGAGTCATTTGCCCGAGCACACCCACATAGAACACTACGCCGCCTACTGGGATTATCGCGACAACATGGACTTTACCGAACGGATGTTTGCGCATGTGCTTAAAACGGTTGGGGTCGGTCAGCATCTCACGCTCGAGGACGGGACAAAAATAAATCTTAAACCGACCTGGAAACGTGTCGAGTTTGTCGGGCTATTTAAAAAAGTCACTAAACTTGATTTACTCAAGGTCAAAGATGCCGAGCTGCAAACCTTTGCCAAAACCAACAAGATCAAAGACGCCGATAAGCTCTCGCGTATCGGGCTGATCGATCAGATTTATAAAAAACTGATCCGACCCACGCTGATTGATCCGGTCTTTTTGCATGGCTATCCAACCGAACTCCAACCGCTCGCGCGCCAGCAGGACAAAAACCCTATGATCGTCGATCAGTTCCAGCTGGTGATCAATGGTTGGGAGATGCTCAAGGCCTACAACGAGTTGATTGATCCGGTTATCCAGCGCGAGCGATTTGCCGAGCAAGCCAAACGTAAACAGGGTGGTCAGGACGAGACCATGGAGATCGACGATGAGTATATCGAGGCCATGTCGTATGGCATGCCGCCCATGTCCGGATGGGGTATGGGGGTTGACCGTTTTGTGGCGCTGCTCCTGGGCAAGGTAAACCTGCGCGACGTGGTGTTTTTTCCGCTCGTGCGGCCCAGCAAAAAATAAGATGCTCGCATGGCAACTTTTGCTGTTGACGCGGTCGTCTTGAGCCGCAAAGACATTGGTGAGGCCGATCGGCTGATCACGTTGTTCTCCCGGAGCATGGGTAAAATGCGTGTGATCGCCAAAGGTGCGCGTCGGCCAACCAGTCGTATGGGCGCACATCTTGAGCCCGGTCGTGAGTCCCATCTTTTTTTGGTAGAACGCCGGAGCTTACCACTTGTTACGCAAGCCCAAACGCTACGCGTTTTTATCTCTCGCCAGGCGGATCTTGCCGAGCTTAAGGACGTGTTTGGGGTGCTGGAGGTTGCCGCAAATCTTTTAGAGGATGATCAGCGCGATAGTCGGCTCTACGATCTCCTGGTAACCACGCTCAGCCATTTTAACCGCGCACACGCACAAACTCGCGCCATGCTCGTGGCCGCCTTTATGCTCAAGTCTCTGCATATGCTGGGCTACTCACTTGAGCTCGCGCACTGTATGCAGTGTGATCAAGAGCTTGTCGCCGGCTCCGAGCCGGCTTTGTCGACGCGGGCGGAGTTCTACCTGAGTACCTCGCGGGGTGGCATCCTCCATACAGCCTGCGGAACCCGCGGCCCAAACAGTTTTTTGATCGATACCAAGGCGTTGCTGCGCTTGCGTCAGCTACTCACGGCAAAACTTGCTACAATAGATGAGTCAGAGGCGGACCGGTCCGGAAACGAGATTCTGCGACCGCTACAGGCCTTTGTCGAGTGGACCAGTGAGCGTGCCCTTAAGAGTAGTTCGCTGTAAGTCCCGCTCAGTTGATAATAAAAAAACCATGAAACTCTTCCCATTTGCCAATAAACAAAAGCGCGAGTACGCGCCCGAAGAGACCCCGCTCGGGCCGCGCAGCTATCCCCACGTCGGTGGCAAGCCCACTGTGCTCAGTATCTTATCGCAGCGTCGCTGGTGGTTTATCGGGATTGGCTTGGCAATAATCTTAGTGATAGTTTTTGTGGTTTTGCTGGTGCAGCGCAGCGGTAATGGTGGCCTAACATCGCAGATACGGTTGAGCATTGATGGGCCCGAGCAGGTGACGCTTGGTAGCGACGTCTCATATACGGTCTCCTTTGCTAACGACTCAGGTGACACGCTCGACAATGTGCGGCTGCTGACTATTTATCCCGAAGGCTTTAGTTTTACCAGCGCTGATCCGGCACCTGATAATCCACCGGGCACGGAGTTCTCGTTTGGGCAGGTTGCAAAAGGGGAGGGACGGGATGTTTTGATTAATGGCCGTTTGGTAGGTGCGGTTAGGAGTGAACAGATCATGATTGCGCGCTTACAGTTCAGCCCGGATGGCGGCAGTGATATTTTACAAGTAGAGGCGACTTTTACTACAAAAATCGAGACCGCCGGCTTTGCCTTTGATGTTGAGGCCCCTGAGACCGCGCTGCCTAACAATAAAGTTACGCTGGAGGCCTCACTGGAGAACAACGAGGATGCGCCGCTGACCTCGCTACAGTTGCGGGTGACCTACCCGAGTGGGTTTGATTTTACCAGTGCCGATCCGTTGCCGGATGCCGAGGAGCGCATTTGGAACATCGCCAGTCTGGGCATCAACGAGAAAAGCAGTTTTTTAATTGAGGGTGTTCTTGGCGGGGCTGCGGGTGAACTCAAGCGATTTAGTTTTGAGGCCGGCGTGCTTGATCAGGATGGCAAATTCTTAAAACAGGCAGAGGTCGAGAAGGCGATTAAGCTCTCTTTGCCGGCCGTTACGGTCACGCAGACGGTCAATACGCAGCAGGGCGATATCGCCGTGGATGGACGCTCCTCGCTCAAATACGAGGTGACCTTTGAGAACACCGGCGCGACGGGTCTCTCTAATCTGGTTCTCGAGGTGCCCTTTGAGGGAGAGGTCTGGGATCCAAGCACTCTGGTGGTTAAAGATGGCGGAGCGGTAGAGCAAGGCAATGTTATTCGCTGGGATGGAACCTCCGTGCCTGAGTTACGGACGCTGGGCGCTCGTCAAAAAGCTGAGGTCGGCTTTGAGGTTCGGCCCTATTTTGAGCCGGTAGTGGAGGATGGGTCCGACAAACAACTCTCGACCACCTCGACGCCGCTTATCCGAATTGGTAGCGCAGTGTCCGAGGGTAATCCGATCACGGCAAAATACCGGGCCGGCATCACGGTTGGCGCCACCGCCTCGGTTGCCTCCGGGGCAAATCCGCCGGAAGTCAATCAAGAGACCATCTATGAGGTGACCTGGACACTAACCAATCTCTACAATGATCTATCGGGCGCTCGTTTGGTTGGCAGTGTTCCGCCCGGGTCTGAGTTTGTAACCGGATCAGGTAGTGTTACTGCCGGAGAGGAGCTCTCCTACAACCAAAACTCTAATCAGATCCTCTGGAACATCGGGCGCGTGCCGGCTAATGTTGGCAAACTGAGTCCGGTAGTCTCCGCGACTTTTAGAGTACGGATTATTCCACCGGTAAATGAGCGCGGCATCAAAAAGACTTTGACAAACAACCAAAGCTTTAGTGCGCAAGATACGTGGACGGCTGAGGAGCGCGAGGAGTCGATCCCCGAGGTACAATCAGCTAAGATAATATAAAGTTCTCAGACTAACTATTTAATTAAGGAGACGTTAGCACGATAGCTGGACTAATACCTGCACAGAGTAGTAGTCTTGACCGGTAATGGTTAAGACACCTGACCGGCGCAAGGCCTCAAAGGCCGGATCGACCGGCACTACTATGGACGCACTAGTCTCGCTTGCTAAGCGGCGCGGGTTTGTCTACCCGGGCTCGGATATTTACGGCGGATTGGCTAATGCCTGGGATTACGGGCCACTCGGGGCTGAGCTTAAAAACAACATCAAGCGGCTCTGGTGGGAGCGGTTTGTGCACCGGCATGACGACATCGTGGGGCTGGACGCAGCAATCATCATGAACCCCAAAGTCTGGGCGGCCTCGGGCCACTTGTCGGGGTTTGCCGACCAGCTGGTGGATTGCCGCAACTGTAAGGAGCGCTTTAGGGCTGATCATGTGGGGGCCGACCATATCGGTACTGACGCGGCCTGCCCCAACTGCGGCAAAAAAGGCGCATTCACCAAGCCGCGCAAGTTCAACCTGATGTTTAAGACGTTTATTGGGCCGGCCGAGGATGAGGCGCACGTGGCTTACTTGCGACCCGAGACCGCGCAGGGCATGTTTGTGGATTATAAGCAGGTGCTGGACTCGACGCGGGTCAAGCTGCCTTTTGGGATGGCCCAGATCGGCAAGGCTTTCCGTAATGAGATCACGCCGGGCAACTTTATTTTTAGAACCCGCGAGTTTGAGCAAATGGAGATCGAGTATTTTTTTGCGCCACCCGCGAGCGACGCCGCCTGGCAGGAGATTTTTGAGCAATGGCGCGCGGAGATACTCGCCTGGATCAAGCAGGTCGGGATTGACCCGGCGCGCGTGCACGAGGTGGAGGTGGGGGACGGGGAGCGGGCACACTACTCCAAGCGCACGGTCGACTTTGAGTTTGATTTTCCGTTTGGCCAGGAGGAACTCTACGGCCTAGCCTACCGCACCAATTTTGATTTGTCCGCACACGGCAAAGCCAGCAACGAGCAGCTGACCTACACCGATCCTGAGACCAAGCAAAGTTTTGTTCCGCATTGTATCGAGCCGTCCATGGGACTTGACCGGACGTTGCTGGCACTACTGGTCTCGGCCTACCGACAAGACGGGGAGCGGGTGTATCTGGCCCTGCCGCCCGCGGTCGCGCCATACAAAGCGGCGGTGTTTCCGTTGCTGCGCAACAAGCCCGAGCTCATCAAAAAAGCACGGGCGGTGTACGAGGCGCTGCGTAAGGATTTTTATGTTATGTGGGACGACCGCGGCAACATCGGCAAACGCTACTACGCGCAAGACGAGATCGGCACACCCGTCGGCCTGACGGTTGATTTTGACACGCTTAAGGATGACACGGTCACCTGGCGCGACCGCGATACCGCGGGGCAGGAGCGGGTCAAGGTGAGCGAGCTTGCGGCACGACTATCTAAACTGATCAGCGGAGCGTCCGACTAGCCCACCGGCCTAGCAGCGTTGACATAGCGGTTCTGCCTAGGTAAGCTCACCAATCCTCTAGCATGGAGGGATGTTCATTGATAGTCGGTGAGGCGCGTTGGGCATGGGGCTCAAGCGCTTTACTTGGCCACAACCGCACCAGGTAGGTGCACGAGGTATATGTCATGGCTTCCAAAGTGGTTGTCGCAGGCGAATTGTATTTTGAGATCGACGGCAAGCTGCACGAGATCAAGCGTCAGATCCGCCAAAAGGGCGGGTATCCCTACGATCCGCAGGCGCTCAACAATGCCTTGCACAAGATCGTCATGGGAGACTTTTTGGGAGCGGGTCCGTCCGAGGTGCTGACTCCGGTCTTCACACCAGGCGACCTTATCACGCCACCCAGGCCCTACCCCGCCCTCGGCGAGGTCTTTGAGCTGACCCTCCAGCCGATCAGCGGCCTGGAGCTGGTCCGGCTCTTTGGGATCGACCCCACGCACTGGCAGTTCCGGGGCAAGGAGATCACCAAGGCCCTGACCCGGAAGTTCAAGCTGGTAGAGATCAGCTACCAGCCCAACTTCGTGGCCGTGCTCAAGGCGCTCAAGGCCTACGGTCGTCCGGCCAAGGGCCTGTGGCTCAAGGCCTACAAGGAGGCCTACCCCGTGCCCGACGGAAATGGTCCGGTCGGATTCGCGGACCCCTCCTGGCGGACCCCGAGCGGCTACGCCCGCTTCCCCTGCGTCAGCACCGATGGCCACTCGGCCTTCGACTGGGACGGCTTCGGCTACGGCTTCGACGGGGGCTGGCGCTGGGCTGTCGAGGTCGACTAGAGCAGGTAACCACGTGCTCCCCCCCTCTTTGATCCTTTTGCCCTTGGTCCCGCGTGTCATCACGATGCGCGGGACTTTTTTTACCCGTGGTAGGCTGTACAGGATGCGCACAATTATTTTGTTTAGGTTCCACAAAAAACCAAATGTTTGCCGTAACCGGCTCAAGCTGCTGCGCCAGCTTAACCCGGCCGTGCCTATCTACGCATTGTACGGCGGCACCAAGGCCGACGAAAAAGCCATGCAAAAAGCCACCGGTCGGTACTTTGAAAAATGGTACCGCATCCCAACCTCCTCAAGTAAATGGAAGTGGCTACACAGCGATCTCGCGGCGCGCGGGTGGTTCAAAAAAGTTGGCAAAAAAGTTGCTTTTGACCGGCTGCACATTATCGAGTGGGATTTACTTACGCTGGCACCACTCCAAAAACTGTACGGTGCGCTTGATAACAAAACGATAGCACTCTCCGGTCTGGTCCCGCTTAAACAGGTCCAACACCGCTGGTACTGGACCACTAAGGAGCCCTATAAAAGTCAGTGGCGTGAGCTCTTAACATGGGCTCGGCAGAACCACAACTACCAAGACAAACCGTTCTCAAGTGTCGGGCCAGGTGCGAGCTTGCCGCGTGGATTTTTTGAGCGATATGCCGCGGTCAAAGTGCCGGAGCTGGTGCATGACGAGTTACGTCTGCCGCTCTTTGCCCAATTATTTGGGCTAAAATTAAAAGACACAGGATTTTTTAAACGTAGCACTGTCGCCAAGCCCAATCGGGCAGAACACTTTTACTTTAATTGCCACAACCACCTGGTCAGTCTCACGACTATCAAACGCGAACTCGCCAAAGCTCGCGGTCGGCGGGTGTTTCACCCCTACCGCGCGGTTCTGCCTGATACGGTTTTTAAAAGTCTTAGCTAAAGAGGGGCGTCACAAATCTGCGAATCTGAGCGACACTCTTGGTATTTTGGCGAATGCGGTAGGCTTTGGAGCGTTCATAGAGCACTTTGCCGTTAGCCAAGATGTTAGCCACAAACGTGTCGCCCATACGTAGTCGTTTGCTGATCTCCTCCGGCGTGTAGATCAAAAGATCAAAAGGG
>JAUYIX010000100.1 GCA_030688115.1 bacterium | reverse complement strand
CAGTCAGCTCGCACCTGCGGATCTTTGATCTCCGTAATAAATTCGGCTGGGCTCTTGGTGGTCTTTTTAGTCTTAAGTTTTACTTTGGCCATAGATGTGCGGTAGTGGATTAATTTCGTTATCTGTTTTAAAGCGTATTTTGGTAGCTACCGGCTTTGTTTTCTTTGAGGCGTAGGCGCACCACTTTTTTGATCAGTGTGAAGGGTAGCGGTTTGTCGTAGGCAAATTGTAACGTACTGACGGAGGTTTTATAGGCATCGTTTTTTATGAATTCTTTCTGCGTTTAGCGAGCACTCCTCTAACCGAGGAACTTACCGCCTTATCCGTGCGGTGAATGCAGCCTATCCAACAGCACGGTCGTCGGATTCCCTTCTTGAGCTCTCGGATTGTTCTTTTAATGTGGTCTTTTCTCGTTTGTTCTTTTTTAAAAACGGTAACCCAGCAAATCCACTCGTTGCGTGCAAGTGGCGTGAGACCCTCCCATTGTGCCAGCGCTATTCGATCCGCAGCCAAGGCTTTTCGTAAATCCGTCGGCACTGTATGAACCGTACCCGCTGTGACACTTTTTGTGCTCATGGCGCTACTGTAGCAAATTAAAACGGTTCTGTTTTTACTCCAGCCATGCGTTTGTAATTAGCAAAAGTAATTCCCAATTTTGGCGGAGAGGGAGGGATTCGAACCCTCGAGACGGTTTGACCCGTCTATTCGCTTTCCAAGCGAACGCACTAGGCCACTATGCGACCTCTCCCCTGCTGCATCCAAGTCTTTATGACTCGACTGGCCCACGATTGCAAGCCCGGTGCTTAAACTCTATGCAGGCTCTGCACAAGACCACCAGCATCGTGGTCTTTGCCGAGGACTCCCCCGATGACGTCTGCGCCAACGTCCTTGGCGCCATCAACCGGTACTTGGCCGCTCGGGCCAAGGCCAACCTGTGAGGTGGACACCTCACTTAGGATAGATCTCGCACCCTCAGGAGCCAGCCGGTTCCTGAGGGGGTTTTTATACATTGAAAAGAGGGGCTAAAGAGCCCCTCTTTTGACTAAAAAACTTGGTACGGGCTACTACATGCCCATTCCGTGCATGCCGTCCATGCCTCCGCCCATGCCGCCCGGCATCGCAGCTACCGGATCCTTTTTCTCGGGCAAATCCGCCACGGCCGACTCGGTGGTCAACAGCATGGCCGCCACCGATGCGGCATTCTGTAGAGCAGAACGCGCAACCTTGGTAGGGTCGATGATCCCCGCTTTGACGAGATCCTCAAACTTGTCCTCGGCTGCGTTATAGCCATAATCACCATCTCGTTTAATAACCTCGGACAAAATAACCGCACCATCTTTACCGGCGTTGGTTGCGATCTGTCGGAGCGGCTCCTCCAGCGCCCGTCGCAAGATCCGCACTCCGACCGTCTCATCACCCTTGGCTTTGACGTCGTTGAGTGCACTAATGGCACGCACCAATGCGACACCACCACCCGGGACAATCCCCTCCTCGACTGCCGCTTTGGTGGCCGAGACCGCGTCCTCTATACGATGCTTTTTCTCCTCCAGCTCGGTCTCGGTTGCGGCACCGACTTTAATCACGCCGACGCCACCGGTCAGTTTTGCCAAACGCTCTTGCAATTTGTCTTTGTCAAACTCGCTGTCGGTCGACTCAAGTTGTTTACTGATTTGTTCTACCCGCTCCTTAATCATTTTAGGATCTCCAGAACCACCAACGATCGTGGTGTTGTCCTTATCGGACATAACCTTGCGAGCTTGGCCCAAGTGCGTAATCTCGGTTTTATCGAGCTTGAGACCAACATCCTCGCTGATCACGGTACCACCGGTCAGGATCGCAATGTCCTGCAACATCTCCTTACGACGATCGCCAAAGCCGGGAGCCTTGATCGCGATGGTATTAAAGACACCCTTGAGTTTGTTGACGATCAAAGTTGCCAAGGCCTCGCCCTCAACATCCTCAGCGATAATTACAAAGTTCTTTTTACCGGCCTGGGTCATTTTCTCGAGCAGCGGCAAAATCTCCTGGATCGAACTGATCTTTTTGTCGGTGATCAGGATCATCGGAGCGTCCATACTGGCCTCCATGCGAGCGGTATCCGTGACCATGTAAGGTGAGATGTATCCGTTGTCGAACTGCATCCCCTCGACAACCTCTTTGTCGAGACCCAACGTTTGGCCCTCCTCGACGGTGACAACACCGTTTAGGCCAACTTGCTCCATAATCTCGGCGATCAATTTTCCGACCTGCTCATCGTCGGCAGAGATCGCGGCGACCTGGGCTTTTTCTTCTTGGGTTTTAATGGGTTTGCTGATCTCAGCTAATTTTTTGACGATCGCCTCGACCGCGCGCTCCATGCCGCGTCGAATCATCATCGGATTGGCACCGGCCGCTACGTTTTTGATACCCTCGGTTACGATGGCCTGAGCCAAGACCGTCGCGGTGGTTGTTCCATCTCCGGCAACGTCGTTGGTTTTGGTGGCGACCTCTTGCAAGAGCTGTGCGCCCATGTTCTCAAACTTGTCTTTGAGTTCTATCTCCTTGGCGATAGTCACCCCGTCGTTTGTGATTGTTGGTGCACCAAAACCTTTATCGAGCGCCACGTTGCGGCCTTTGGGACCGATCGTGACTTTAACGGCGTCGGCCAGTTTATTGACACCGGCCAACATGCTTTGGCGAGCTTTTTCTGAAAAAATAATTTGTTTTGCCATTGTCGGTATAGTTGTTAGTTAGTTTGTTGGTAGAACCACTAAGCGTGGCTCTAAAAGAGCGCGCCTGTCAGCACGCTGGCTTTATTCTACGACGGCTAAAATATCGCCCTCGCTCAGTACGAGATACTTAGTATCCTCGATCTTGATTTCGGTCGGTCCGTATTGCGTAAAAACAACCGTATCCCCGACTTTGACCGACATCGGGATGAGCTTGCCATCCTCGCTGGTTTTGCCCGGACCGACCGCCATGACTTGGCCCTGCTCGGGCTTGTCTTTATCAGCGGTGGCCGGCAAAACGATACCGGATTTAGTTTGCTGCTCCTCTTGTTTTGGTTTGACCACGACTTTATCAGCCAGCGGTCGCAGATTTAGTTCTGCCATAGGATCATGTATTTAATGGATTAATAAGACTCCTGCGACAAGACAAAAAGTCCTGCGGACAGGGAAGTCAAACTAGACAGAATACGTGTTGCGGGTCATGACACGCTACCGCCGGTAGCCTGTCACTCTTAAACATGGGCTTTTTTGGTCTCTCGCGGTTTGTCCCCGAGGGCGACCAAAACAGCGCAACACACGATATTGCAGCTAGCTTTAAAGAACTAATCGGATCCTAGCACTCAAGACGTGGGAGTGACAAGTCCGACTCTAGACGGTCCAGCCAAAGGCACCAACCGTGGCACCATCCTCGTCGGGATCAATGGTCCCGATGTCGTCAAAGAGTTGCTCCTCCTGATCGAGCGCAAGAATATACCAGGTCTCGCTACTGTCGACACTACTGCTCACCAACCGCACCACGACGTGCTCATCATCGGGACTGACCAGGTGCGGACGGGCCACCTCATCCGAGAGTTCAAACTCGCCGGCCTCAATCAGCTGGGTGCGCTCCTCGGAGGTACGATCCAAAAGCCAAACTCCGGATGCGGCTCCGTAGACAATGCGCTCGCCATCATGCGTAAAGCGTGGTGAGGAGTACTTCTCGCTGGCGCTACTGCGCAACTCCTCGATCTCTCCGGTGCTGCGATCCAAAATCTCAAGCGTATACGGTCCGCCAAAGTCCCCGATCTGTCCCGAGCCGGCAGCCATGACTATCTCTCGACCATCAGCGGAGATATCAAACCCGAGCGAGGCCGGGGGCAGACTGATGATCTTTTCAAAATCGTTAGTGAGTTCTCCCTGCGAGGAGAGCCCAAAAGTGCCCAACGCTCCGGGATCCTCCGTTGCGGTGATTGTGCGGATGACAAATAGATCGTCTTTGGTAGCCGCCACCGGGATGAACAACGCACCCGGACCATCCTCGGAGGGTGTGATTGAGGTTGTCTCACCACTCTCGACACCGTAGCTAAACACTTGTTGCGGTTGCTCCAGGTCGGGGTCGCTATTGCCATAGATAAGATAGTGAGAGTCGGGCGTCCAGACGGGATCGATCACTCCGTGCAGTCGCTCGGTAACCGAAGCGGTTTGACCGCTGCTGAGCTCTACCAGAGTAATCCGGTTATCAAGCTCGTTGGTCGGTCCTCCGCTCAGCGGTGTCTCACGCTCAATGACGGCGATAAATTGGCCGTTGGGCGATACCACGCCGCGGACGAGTGGATCAGGAATAGTCTCGTCCAGTGTCAGAACCTTGGTCTCACGCAACGTGCCCGTGTCGCTCGCGTCAACCGTCACCAAGCTAACCGGCCCCTGATCTCCCTCGTCGGCAAAGCGCCCGATCACGAGACTGTTGAGATCATCGGAGTCCGGCAAGCGGTCTACGGTAAAACCTGTGGCACTGGGCCGGTCACCGTTGCTGGATTGGTCACCGTTATCGGTCTGTTGGTCCTGCGTAGGTGTGTTGTTGGTTGTCGTGTCAGCATCGCGGTTGAGGAGCCTCCCACTATAAAAATACAGCGCAGCAATGATGCCTCCGATAACCAGCAAGGAGCCCAGTACGATCAGCAAGACCCAAGGCCAACGGCGTTTACCATGGTGAACTTCCATTGGGCGGGCGGATTGAGGCGATGAGTGTTTGATTTCCATGGCTCATATAGTAGCAAGTGCCGGTTGTGGGGGCAAAAGACAAATTTAGGGATTTTCTATTAATTTCTATGGGGGTTTTTGTGGACGAACCCACGCATTATCTGTGCATAAAAATCTGTGTATAAAAAAGAGAGCAGCAGGGTTTGGTTCTGCTGCTCATGAGCGTAGCGCCAGTGATTTTGGCTACCTACGCAAAAAAAGGACTAAAGAACTTTGGGGTGGGTCAGTGGTCAGCTGACCCGGACGTCTTGGTGGGCGTCGGTCGTCTCCGGATCCGGAGACGGACCGACGGCACAAAGGTCATCGCCCTTAGGACAATGAACCCACTGATCGGGCCTAGAGACCCGATCATGATGGCCCGGTTTGTGACCGGGACGTCGCCTCGGGTGGCAAAAAACCACCCGAGCCCCATAACGATGGAGCTGGAGACGGCGATCAGGGCCGCCTCCGGATACCGTGGTCTGGGTCGCCTCCTGAGGCCGGTCATCGCGTGACGACCGCCCGGTTGACCTCGACCCCCGTGAGCTCGTCGGCCCACGGGACCGAGGCGGAGGCTACGACCCAGAAGGAGCGCCTACCGCGCTCCCCCCGGTAGACAATGATCCGCGTCGGCTCCTCGTCGGGGACGAGCAGCACACGGGCCGGCCTCATGTTTATGAAGCTCTGGCCCGCCAGGTCAAACGAGAACACACTGTCCTCGCTCGCCGGAGTGCGGCCGTGCGCGACCGAGAGTGGGGTGTAAAACCCGCTCTCGACCCGATCAAACCGTGTCTCCGTCGGAGATACGGTCGCCACCCCGAGGATGGCCAGAAAAACAATAGTGAGCCCTGAAAAGTTCTTCATTTACTCCTCCTTGACGCCACACCGGGACGCCAAAAACCGCAATTTTAAAGAGCCTCCAAAATCTGTTGAGAGGACTCTAGCACTTTTTTAGCTTTTTGTCAATCTCAGAATTTCCGATAGTTACGCAATCCGAGGCTACGCTGATAGTCGACACTTTTGGGGTGCTCGAAAATACCCCACAAGACGGTCTAGTCGCCGAATTGATCGATTATGGGGTCGACTTGGAGAGGTTCTACCTGAGAGGAGGAACCCGACCCTGCCGTAAATGTCACCAGACCGCGGCTGTACAAATAGGCGTAATACGACATTACCAAAATAATCAGACTAAGCATTACCCAAAATAAAACCTGGTAGGTCTTGAGAGTCATGTGACAAGTGTAACGCGTTTACTCCCGGAGTGTATCCACAACGCGCTCAAGCGGGATACTCAGCGGGACCGGCTGATTGCGTGAGATATGGCCATGCCGGTAGAACTGCATAAGGGCCAGATTTGCCAGGATCGCCAGGCTTGCGACCAAGATCAGCACCCCGCGCAGCCGTGGTTTTTTGAGGCTAAACATAACCATCAGCCCAAGCATCACGATGCCGGTTATGTCGGCAAAGCGGCGCGCACCAAAAGCGTCCCCTCCCCACCACTCGATCAATGATCCGTTGACATATATTTGGACAAAAACGATCGCGGTCAATAGTGGGGCGAGGGTTCGGATAGGTTTTGCCAGGGTAGAACGCGCGGCTACTACCAGTCCGGCCAACCCGATCAGCACAAGCGGGGTCCAGGTCAGCCAACCGTGTCGGGCAGAGACCAGCACCTCGCCAAAGTGTGGGCTGGTGGGAACGATAAAACCCGCCCCTTGCGGGACGAGTAACCACTCGCCGTAAAGTGCCTGCCAAATCAAGAGCTGTGGTGCGATACCGATCACCAGACCGAGCGTCAGACTTACAAACAGGGCCGTTAGAGCGCTTGATGACGGGGCCCTCTTGCGCTCGGACCAAAGTGCAAAAAGTATCAATGGCAGACTGACCAGGAGCAGCTGCCAACGGATCAGTCCAATCAGCCCGGCTAAAAACCCGAGTCCCAACCAAACCGGTAAGCCCGGCCGATCCGGCTTTGGCGATGTGTGCCGTCGTACGACAGCATATAAAAGCAGGCTGACCAACCCAAACCCAAGTCCGTGCGCCATGCTGGCCTCAAAGGTCGAGTAGTAGAGCAGGTTGGTCCCTAAAAAACCGACGACAACCCCAAGCGTACTAGCACGCGATCCCAGACCGAGCCGCCGGCCAACCCCGTACATACTCAAAAGTCCCACCAAAACAACCAACGCCGTAGTGATGCTCGGGACCGCGAGGGCCAGTGGCACTCCCCTGAGCGTTACATCTGCAATCCCGGGGAGCCGGAGCGAGAGCGCGTACAGCGGTGCCCAGACCAGGGCCGGTCCAACCGAGAACAAGTTTGGTGTTCTACCTGTGGCGGTGACAACTCCGGAATCCAACTGGCGCGCGACATGCGGGTTGGCTCTAAAAGCCTCGAGGTTATTGGCGTAGTCGACATCGTGGTCTTGGACCAGTGACTCGAGCTGCACAAAATAGTAAATGCCGTCACCCGAGACGGGCACGGTGCGAGCTAACAGGGCAGCAAAAGCCGCCAGCCAAACCAGTATGATGAGCGCTCCTCCTACGCCAAGACGACGAGGAGGTGGGGTCATGTCGGACGAGGCGCGGTCTGTAATGTGGCACCCACCGGCTGAACCATCAGGCCCTGGGCGCTAAACCTAATATCATCAATGCTCAGATCAAGTGAGCGTCCGTTTTGCAACTTTTGCCCCTCTTGCAACTTTTGGTAGGTGGCTAAAGTGCGCTCTCTAAACCAGGTGCGGCGGTCCTGCTCATGAAACTTAAGCATCCGGTCATTGATAACGATGTGGCTGGTGCGCGTCTTGATCTCAAAGGGAGCCTGTTTGTGCATGTAACGTAGCTGGAGCGCGCGTAGGCGCTGATCCAGCCGATCACCCAGACGTTTGCCGCCCAGGAGCAGCTCCCCCAGAGCCTGGATCGGACGCGCTAGGTAGCGAGAGCGGTCATGCGTTGTGCGACGATCGCTCAGCTGAGCAGGACGGGCCTGTGGATAAAGTTCTGCGGCCCAGGGATTAGCGGCCTGCAGGAGCGCGGCCAGGTTAAACCCTTTACGCTCCCAGATCGTACTTACCAGATAGACCCATTGGCCCAAGTAAAGATCTCCGCCCGTTATTGCGAGGTGCCCCAGGGCCAGCGCATCACTGGTCGCATAAAAAGAGAGGCAGGCTCGGTCTTGGATGTATTTGCCGTGACGACGCAGCCGTAGGACGTGGGTCAGGCCGGTGGTTAGCATGCGGGCCGTCCAGAGTCGACCGGGCTTGGTTACGATAAACAGATCGATATCGGAGCCCGGCTTGGCTTTGTTAAAGGCAACGCTGTCTACGACCGCGCTGGCGGTTACAAAAGGAACCAAGCTGAGTAGGTGGGCTACAAGCCGGGCCCGCCGCCACTTGGTCTCACTCTGTTTGATCTTGAGTTGTCGTTGTTGTACCTGCTCAGGACCGCGGATGCTGTAGTACCCATGCTCAGCGCAAATTTGGCCGGACTCAGCCAGCTGTTTGAGTTCTTGAGCGACGGAGGCATAGGACGTTTGTACGCGCAGCAGATTTCTCCAGACTTCAAAGGCGGTTACTGCCATCCCTTGAGCATCAAAAAAGGCCATGGTCAGGAGTGCCGCCTCACGGATCGTTGTTGGATACGGAATGTGTTCGCTGGTGGGAGTGCGTTGGTCGGACCGCTCCGGCTGCGCGTCCTGCTCCGGCTGTGCGTCCTGCGCGTTTGGTTGAACGGTTCTGCCGGCTACCTCGGCTGCGGCCTTGGCCAAACTCTCGACTGACTGCATGTTGAGAGGCGAATTACTGCTTAGTTGGGCAGTATAGCATGTATGGTGCGGGCCAGATCCGGAAAACTGCCGGCGCCAACAAAGCGACCGGCCACGCGGCCGGCGGGGTCGATCAGGATCGTGCTCGGCCAAAAACGGACACCAAAACGGTTGAAGTTGTCGTAGTCGTTATCGACGGCCACCGGCCAGTTGATCTTGAAATCGCGGACGGCACGCTCGAGGTTGTCGATATCGGATTCAAATAAAAATTCCGGCGTGTGGACCCCGATAACTTGGACGGGACGGCGGCGGTAGGTGCGTTGCAAGATGGCCAGGTGGCGCAGGAGCGATTGAGAGTGGTGGCAGGCGTAGGTCCAAAAGTTGACCACGACTATTTTGCCGGTGAGCGAGCCAAAGGCGTTGTCTTTGACGTTGATCCAGTGTGGTGACTCGATGTCGGGAGCAAGGATGCCGGTTGCGGTGATCAAGCTGCTGTTGTTGCTCATGCTGTTGTTGCTGCGAGACTGGAGCGGGCTGGAGGTGCTGCTAAGGCTGTTACTGGGCTGCAGTGGACTGGATGTGCTCAGGCTGTTGCGAGAGCCGGCCGCAAGGGCGGCACCCGTAAAGGTAGAACCCGTAAGGGCAGGACCCGTAAGGGCAGGACTAGAATTATAATGATTGGCGGTATGATTGGCGGAAATAGAGGCGCTGGACATAAAAAATGGGAAGTTGGGAAGTGAGTAAGCGGTGACTTGTTGGGCTAGCTGGGTCTTGATTCAGCTAAAACTCGCAAGAGCTTTTAATAGTAGTCTTGATGATCCTTTTTGCGTTTTTGTGTCGGCTGTTTGCCCCCGGTGCGCGAGCGTTTTACTGGCCACCAAGGTCCTCTCTTTTGTCGATATTCAACAGCAGTTTGGTACCCGGCGCCAGGGTATAACTGGTAGTAATCCACACGGTTTGCTTGGCGCTAATTAGCTACTGGCGTTCGCGGCTGTCCGCAGCTGGCTCGGCACATGTGCTCTGCATATGTAAGCTTTGTCAATATTTCATTGATTTTTAAGGATTGAGGTATATGCTCCTTACCAAACTATGGCGAACTGCACTGCCGACAATCGACTAACCTAATGCCACTTATTACTGTTTCTCAGGCGGCAAGCGTCATTCTGATCAGTGTCGTTGGTTTAATACTCAGCGGTGTTCTGCTAAAGCCGCGTAGTAAGAATCGATACCCCGTGCAACGTGTAAGTGTGATTACGAGCTTAGTGAGTGTATGGCTGCTAATTAATGTCTTGGCCGATCGCACTATAAATATTTTTTGGTTTG
>JAUYIX010000096.1 GCA_030688115.1 bacterium | reverse complement strand
GCAATATCGACACCCAAAAAGTTGTGGCAGGACTCATTGGCGCCGTTGATCCCGATCGTCGCAAAATGATTGTGCAGGCTTGGCAAATAGCGCTTGGTAAACGGCAAGAGCCCGCGCTCGATGTTCTCGGTGACGATTTTGCGCTTAAGCTCCAAAGATTGCTTGGAGATATCCATCAGCCGCCCAAGTCGCGCATAAAAGTCCTCGCGGTTTTTAGCCAAGTATCCGATACGCGCCAGGTTGATCGTAACTACTCCGATACTGCCCGTCATCTCGGCCGAACCAAACAGTCCCCCACCGCGCGCACGCAACTCACGCAGATCAAGCTGCAAACGACAGCACATACTGCGCACGTCCGACGGCTTTAGATGCGAGTTAATAAAGTTTTGGAAATATGGGATGCCAAACTTAGCGGTCATCTCAAAAAGCAGCTTGGCATTTGCGTTGTCCCACTCAAACTCCTTGGTAATGTTGTAGGTCGGGATCGGAAAAGTAAAAATACGACCGGTCGCATCCCCGGCGGTCATCACCTCAATAAAGGCGCGATTGAGTAAATCCATCTCGGCCTGACAATCCTTATAGGTAAACTTTTGCGTCTCGCCGGCAATGACCGGATGTTTGTCCAGCATGTCCTCAGGCACCGTCCAGTCCAAGGTAATGTTGGTAAATGGTGTTTGCGTCCCCCAACGCGAGGGCACATTTAGGTTGAACACAAACTGCTGGACCGCTTGTTTAACTTTATCGTACGGTAGTTTGTCAATCTTTACGTAGGGCGCCAGGTACGTATCAAAAGAGGAGAATGCTTGCGCACCGGCCCACTCATTTTGGAGCGTGCCCAAGAAATTTACCATCTGTCCGATCGCGGTCTCAAGATGCTTAGGCGGAGCTGACTCAACTTTGCCGGGCACGCCATTAAAGCCCTCCTCTAACAACTGCCGCAGACTCCAACCGGCACAGTAACCGGTAAACATATCCAAATCGTGGATATGCAGATCCCCCTCGGTGTGCGCCTCCCTGATATTCTTGTCGTAAACATAGTTAAGCCAGTAGTTGGCAATGATTTTACCCGAGGCGTTGAGAATCAGTCCGCCAAGCGAGTAACCTTGATTTGCGTTGGCGTTAACGCGCCAATCTTTTTTGTTGATGTACTCCCCGATTGTTTTTTCTACCTCGACGGCGACGTTGGCGACCGAGCGCGCTTGAGCGCGTTTTTCTCGATAGACAACATAAGCCCGTGAGGTCTTAAAGTGGCCGGAGCTGGCCAAGGCAAACTCGACTATGTCTTGAATTTGTTCTACCGAGAGCGTGCCGCCCGAGGGGTGCGCCTTACTGATAAAATGTACGATCCGCTCGGTCACCTTGCCGGCCTCAACCTGCCCAAACTCGCCGGTGGCCTCCCCCGCTTTTATGATTGCTTTGGCAATGCGCTCTTTATCAAAGGCAACGGTAGAACCATCGCGTTTTGTTACGGACAATGAGGTGGTGGCCGTGGTAGCCGAATTTTTGACCATGGGTTTGGGGAAGTTTGATTAATAAAATAAAAGCCCTGACGAGATGTCGAGCTTCTAGTGAGCCTCTTATGTGCTTGTTGCCAAGTCTACTATTCCAACTCTTTTTTTGCGAGTCCCGCGCTGACGCGGTTGGGGCAAGGATAGACCAGACAAACGTATTTGTTGGCCGGTTCTCCCGTAAACGTGGAGAGCGCGCGACAACCCTTACATTTGACCTCGACCGTACTCTCAACCAACACTCCTTTAAAGAGTAGTTTACTGCACTGCCGGCAGCGATACTCCTTAAGTGTGCTTGTTGTGTTCATGCCCTGACTCCTAATAGCTGGAAGTAACTCCATACTAGGACCGCCAGGCCGAGCTGTCAAAGGATTAGTTCACACAAAACGCATAAAACACAAAAAACCTCTCGGACATGCTAGACTAATCGGATCATGGGCATCATTTTTAACCGTAAAAAGCCGGTAGAACCCGTTGTAGAGGAGATCGGCAACGCTAATTTGGCCAAGCGGCTCCGGATGCAAACGGTGACCGTCCAGCGTAATGGGGTCACGACCACGCAGCAAGTGGCTAAGCCGGTTGTCGAGGGCTCGGTTGTTGGCGTGGAGGGACGTGAGGCCGGCCCCTCCTCTCTAAGTATGCTTGGCAGCGCTGAGGCACAACGCGGACAGCCGTTTTACCAGTTTGAGACGACCAGCGACCCTAATGAGCGCGGTAGAGGCTGGTACATCACCATGGCTATTTTTTTTGCCGGGGTCGTGGCACTTAACGTGGTGCTCGAGCTTTATATGAGCGCGGTAGTGATTGTTCTGCTGGCCTTGATAGTTTTTACCACGACCACGCGCCGCGAAAAAAAGATCACGGCACGTTTTTATGGTACGGGGCTCAAGCTCAACGACCACTTTTATCCTTGGAGCGAGTTTAGTAAGTTTTGGATTTTGTACGAACCACCCGCTCTAAAGCGCTTACACCTGCAACGACGCTCACGCTTGATCAATGAGCTAACGATTGAGCTGGGCCGGGAGAACCCCTTGAAAATTCGGGATTTGCTGGTAGCATTGCTACCCGAAGATCAAAGTAAAGAAGAGAGCCGAATGGATCTGGTAACGCGGACGTTTAAGCTGTAGAGCTGCGGACAACTTAATACTCATGTGCCCGTAGCTCAGTGGATTAGAGCATCAGCTTGCGGAGTTGAGGGTCGGAGGTTCGAATCCTCCCGGGCACACCACGGATTTTTTAGAGGGTAGCGTTTTTGTATTTCTAACGAATATCTCAAAGATAGGCGCTATACTGGGGGTTCCAACTCTCTCACCATCATAAGTAAAGCCCTCAGGGAATATTGCAGCCTGTAATTTTGCCTTTGCCTCGATTGAGGGCAGTGTAAGCCATCGTTGAGCGGGGTTCGACAAAGTTTCAAAGCATCGGTCCAAGTACTTGGTAATGTCCTTATCGCGGATAGTTCGCGAGGCGCGTTCTGATTCTACGGTCTCGATTTGTTTTTCGAGGACTTGTTTACGTTCCAAAAACTCCTCACGGGACAGTAACTCATCGTTGGGGTCCTTGATTTTGAAGTCGACTAACTCTTTACGCTCTCGATACAGGCGATCCAACTGTCTTTTATAGCCGCTTAGGTCTTTACGCTGCTCCTCGGTTTTTTGCTTAGCCACGTCCAGCACCACAACGCGAAACAGTTTTAACAAACGTCGATCAGGTTTTAACTGCTCTAGTTGTGCTACAAAAGCCTCGTGTACTCGGTCTCTAGCGACGGATCGACTG
>JAUYIX010000093.1 GCA_030688115.1 bacterium | reverse complement strand
GCGGCCCCGCTAGAACTCTGGACTAACAAACGCAGTGGCGCGCTCGTAAAGTTTAGTGGCGAGCTCGCGGATCCAAGTGGACGGTCCGGTATGGTCGAGGTTGTGTTCAGCAATATTAATAAGCGCGTTAAGGGAGAGTCGCTCGACAACCTAAGATTGCTCACATTTGATGAGTTAATCAAACTGCTCGACACCCCGGTTGAACAAACTTCGAGCACGAGTGAGGTTCATAAAGACGATTCTGCCGATGCTCAAATAACTCAAACCCCATCGGAGAGTGACCAGACAAATAACACCGTTGGCTCTGCCGGTTCTAGTGGCGAGGCGCCCAACACGGATAGCGGCAACACGACTACGGAGTTTGTGCCCGAGGTTCCTTTTCCGATTCAGTAGTTTTGCCTTAACTGTCCCCAAAGAGACTTTTGAGCACCCGCTCCTGGAGCGCCGCGGTAGCCGGCCCACTCTCCACAAGCACCCCCTGATCCAGGACGTATGCTCGGTCAGCGACCTTAATCACCGAAGAAATATTGTGCTCGACGATCAAGATCGCCGTTTTGTGACGCTTATTAATCCCTTTAATCAGGGAGAACATCTGCGTCACGAGTGCGGGCGACAATCCGGCTGATGGTTCGTCCAACAGCAGCACTGAGGGTTGCGACATGAGTCCCCGGGCGATCGCGAGTTGCTGACGCTGCCCTCCAGACAAACTTTTAGCGCGCATGTGTTGCTTTTTAGCCAATATCGAAAAAGTCTTGAATATCTCGCCCATCCGGTCGTGGAGCAGTACACGGTCTATCGTTGGACCGGCGCCGATCGCCAAGTTCTCGGCCACGGTCATGTTCAAAAAAGTATTGTGCTCTTGCGGAACATACGCCACTCCCCGACGGACCATGGCGTGTGGCCGGGGCTTAACCTGCTGACCGTGCAACACCAGATGTCCTTGCCGCAGCGGCACCAGTCCCACCAGCGCTTTAAGCAGCGTCGACTTACCCGCTCCATTTGGCCCCAGAACCGCAACTATCTCACTAGCGCTCAAGCTGATCGACACTCTGCTTAGCACCGGAACCCCACCAAACTTAATCGTCGCGTTACTCAGTTGTAATAGTTGGTGTGTCATGTCCCTAGATACGCCTCTCTTACTTTTTTGGTACGCAGCACCTGCGCCGGTGTACCCTCGGCGATGATCGCGCCGTTATCCAATACCAGCACACGATCGCAGAGACGCGCTATTTGGCGCATATCGTGCTCGACCAGTAGTACGGTTTTGTTTTTGCGACGTAGCTCGTGGACCATCCCAGATATGATTTGTCGCATTGCAGGGAAAAGTCCGGCAAACGGTTCGTCCAACAATAGTATCGACCGATCCAGTGCAACCACACGTGCAATCTCGAGCAGTTTTTTTTGACCGTACGACAACGTGCCGGCCCGCTGGTCACGCTTGCTCCATAGACCGATCTTGGACAAGGCCGCGCGCGCTCGTGGCAGACTTTGTGCATCGCGTGTTACAAAACTTTTGAGCACGCCACGTGGCGCAAATGCCATAAGCATGTTGTCGAGCACACTACTGTTGTCAAAGAGTCGCGGGGTCTGAAAAGTCCGAGTAATACCTAGCTTTAGCACACTCCCAGCGTGCAATTGGTGCCGGGAGTGTATTGGCTTGCCACCGATCACAAGCTCTCCCTGATCTGCCACAACGACCCCGCTCAGCAGATCGAGCAAGGTCGACTTACCCGACCCATTTGGACCGATAATACCGAGCACCTCTCCCCCACGCGCCGTAAAGCTAACGTTGTTGAGCGCCTGCACCCCCGCAAAATGTTTGCTCAACCGTTTTACGATAAGCGTGCTCATAGTCGATACCTCCCGAGCAGTCCCTGCGGGCGATAAAGCATCAACGCGACCAACAATATTCCAAAAATCAAGATCCGGGCGTGGCCGGCGATCTCGCTGGGCAACCCAACAAAGCGCAGGAGTTCTGGCAGAACCACCAAGATCACCGCCCCAACAAGCGTGCCCGGTAGGCGCGCCAACCCACCCAAAATAACGATCGTCATAATGTAGATTGACTCGATGATGTCAAAAGAGGCCGGCTCGATGTACGAGACATACGAGGCATACAGTCCTCCTGCGACCGATGCCAAGCCCGCCGAGATGGTAAAAACTATCAGCTTGCTGGCACGAGTCTTGTAGCCCAAAACTTCCGCCGCAACCTCATCGTCGCGGATAGCTTGTAGGGTTCTTCCAAAGGCAGAACCACCCACCCACCAGGTGATGACGTAGACCAATGCCGCCAGCACAATTGCCAAGCCCGCAAAAGCGAGTGGCGAGTCAAGGTTCTGCCCGCCAAAATGAGGCGCTGCAATACCCGCTATTCCAAGCGGCCCTTTAGTGAACCGTCCGCCTCCTAAAAAGATCGAGAAAAAGATCGTGTTGATGCCAAAAGTTGCTAACGCGTAATACTCGTCGCGCAGACGTTGCAAAAGTACTCCCACCCCAAGCGCTAACACTGCGGCAACTACAACCCCAATCGGCATGGTCAGCAAAACGTTAAGGTCAAAGCGCGTGCTCAATATCGCGGTAACGTATGCGCCGGTGCCAAAAAATGCCGCGTGTGCCAGCGAGACCAAACCGGTATACCCCGCCAACAGATTGAGGGTCAAGCCTAAAATTACGTAGATCGCAATGAGCACCAGAATGTGCAATACGTACTCCATGCTAGCGTCCACCCCCTTGTCCGCCCCCGCGCAACGGTCGCAGCACGAGGTAACCGATCAAGACCACAAAGGCGATGGCGTCCTTCCAGATTCCGGCTACAAACCAGGTCGCGATACTCTCGAGCTGACCAAGGGCCAAGCCACCCAGCAGACTGCCCACAAAGCTGGCCGACCCACCCAGGACCGTTGCGATGATGCCTTTGAGCATCAGACTAAATCCCATGGTTGGTTCTAGGCCGGTATCCAATCCCACGACCACACCGACCAATCCGGCAATGGCAGAACCGATAAAAAACAATTGTCCGTTGACGCGCTCGATGTTTATGCCGGAGATACGGGCCAGGTCCGGGTTGTCGCTGATCGCCCGTGCCGCTCGACCAAAGCGTGTCTTGTTGAGTAGCAACAGTGCGACCAAAATGAGGACGGCCGCGGCGAGTGCTGACAACTGAACATAGGTAATGTGTGCACCGGCGATAGTAAGACCGGACCGCAGGGCTGCCAGGTCAATCGTGCGAAACTGACTGGTAAACAAAATGGCAACCAGGGCTTGGGTGGCCACGTAGATCCCGACCGAGGCAACCATTAAAATCAGTCCGCTGGCTTTTTTGCGACGCAGCGGCAAAAAGACCAGCTTGTCTAGGGACCAGCCAACCAGCCCACAAAACAAGACACTCAAAAGTATGCCGAGCGACAGGTTGAGGCTGAGCTGTTCTACCAAAACGTAGAGCATGTAAGCACCAATCGGGATGTAGATGCCGTGAGCGATATTAAAAAACTTTGTTGTCCT
>JAUYIX010000067.1 GCA_030688115.1 bacterium | reverse complement strand
ACAAAATCTCGGGGCATCTCGATAAATTTGATGCGATGTATCCGCCGATGCAGCTTAAGGGTGAGGCCAATTATTATCTCAAGCCGATGAACTGTCCGCACTTTATGATGCTGTACAAGACACTCCCCCACTCGTATAAGGAGCTGCCGATCCGCTGGACCGCCACGACCACCAATTACCGTTATGAGAAGTCGGGAGAACTTACCGGCTTAACGCGCGTACGCGCCCTTACACAAGATGACTGCCACGTCTTTGTAATGCCCGACCAGATCGAGTCCGAGATCAACCTCATGCTCGATATGGTCAATGAGCTCTACAAAAAAATGGGCTTTAATGATTTTTGGGTAAGAATATCAACTCGGGATCCCAAAAATACGGGTCAATATATTGGTGAGTCAAAAATTTGGGAATCTTCTGAGCAGATCCTCAACAAAGTGATCGAGGATCGCGGTTGGCGCCACGAGCCTGGGGTTGGAGAGGCCGCTTTTTATGGTCCCAAGCTCGACTTTATTTTTAAGGACGTCTTGGGGCGCTCCTGGCAGCTCTCCACAATCCAGCTCGACATGAACCTCCCCGCACGATTTAAACTTGAGTACACCGACAAAGATGGCAGCAAAAAGCAACCGGTCGTGATCCACCGCGCCTTACTGGGATCGACCGAGCGCTTTTTGGGCATTTTAATCGAGCATTTTGCCGGAGTTTTTCCATTGTGGCTGGCACCTGTGCAGGTCGCGGTTCTGCCTATCTCAGCCAAGCACGTTGACGAGGCTGGCAAGCTGGCTGACCAATTGCGTACAGAGAGTTTGCGGGTAGATTTGCACGCCTCCGATGAGACGATCGGGCGTCGCATCCGCCACGCTGAAAAACAAAAAATCCCCTACATACTAGTGCTCGGTGACAAAGAACTGGCCGCCAACAACGTTGCCGTGCGCGTTAGAGGCAAGGGCGATATCGGATTACAAACACGTGAAGACTTTATCAGCACGCTCAAAAAAGAGCTCGCCACGTAGCGCTACATCAGCGCGTAGCACTCGCTGTAAGCCCAACGTAATCGCGATCGTCGGCCCAACCGGCAGTGGCAAGACCGCCCTGGCTATCGCCCTTATCCGTCGCTTTGGCGGGGCTGTTATTTCTGCTGACTCCAGACAGCTCTACCGCGACATGGACATCGGTACGGCTAAGCCTACCAAGGCAGAACAACGCCGAGCTAAGCACTATATGATAGACATCATCTCACCCAACCAGCGTTACTCCGCCGGCCGTTTTCAAAAAACCGTTTACGCGTTGGTTAAAAAACTGTACCATGCACATCCCGATCAGCCGATCTTTTTAGTAGGCGGCACCTATCTGTATGTTGATGCGGTACGTAAAGGCTGGGATTTTGCGCAAACTAAGGCCGACCCGGGATTACGCAGACGACTCGAGCGCGCGACTCTCAAACAACTCGCGGCAGAACTTCGCAAAAAAGACCCCACGACCGCCCGCTCCATTGACATGCGCAATCGACGACGCTTGATCCGCGCGCTCGAGGTTGTTAGGACGACCGGGAAATCCTTTTATGATCAACGCACCGGATCACCTCCGGCCTGGAACATGCTCAGTATCGGCCTGGATGTCCCGCAAAAAAAGCTTGATCTGCAAAATGCGCGACGCATCGATCGTATGTTTTGCGCGGGCTGGACGTCCGAGGTAAAAAAACTCTTGCGGCGATATAAACCAAGCACACCCGGATTTTACGCACATGGCTACCGCGAGGTTGTTGAGTACCTCGAGGGCAAACGCTCTCTGGCTGACACAAAAAAACGCATCGCGATCAATACGCGTCGGCATGCTAAACGACAGTTGACATGGTTCAAAAAGAGCCCTGATACCCATTGGATTAAAGCGACTGACAGCCGGCAGGCCGCTAAGCTGGTGTCAAAGCTGCAATCCGGGATAGTTACGCAATCCGGCTCTACGACTTAAGCTTTTTTTGCAGCATCTCGAGCACCAGGCCCGGGTTGGCCTTGCCCTTGGTTTGTCGCATGACCATACCAACCAAAAACTGGAGTGCTTGAGTTTTACCGGCCTTAACGTCCTCTACCGGCTGTGGATTGGCCTTGATAACGGCAGCGATCGCCTCATCCAGTACGGCGGTATCTGAGACTTGCGCCAGGTTTTGATCCTTGATGACCGTGGATGGATCGCTGCCGTTAATAAACATATCGGCTAAAACCACTTGCGCTGCGCTCGAGTTAAGCACGCCGGCCTGTACGATCGTAACAAACTCGGCAAAATTCTCGGGAGTGATCCGTACCTCCTGCATACGCAGTTCCGCCTTGTTGAGATGTTTGGTGAGTTCTACCAGGATCCAGTTAACCGCACTCGCGATCAGTTTAATGCGCTCGGCCTTGGTCAGCTTTTTGTTATTGGCCTGCGCCCACCCATCCAACTCGCTAACTACATTTTCAAAATACTCGGCGACCGCAACGTCCGCCACCAACTGGCCGGCAATCTTTGGCGCCAACTCATACTCGTCCATAAACCGCTGCAAACGCTTGTCAGGTAACTCCGGGATAGTACGGGCCAGCTCGTTAATCGTAGCGCGACTTGGCTCAAGCGGCGGAATATCCGGCTCCGGAAAATATCTATAGTCAGCCGCGATCTCTTTAGAGCGCTGTGACCTGGTCTCGCCCCTGCCCTCATCCCAGCCTCTGGTCTCTTTGATCAACGTGCTCTCGCTGCCCTCCTCCAGCGCTGTGGTGTGTCGCTTGATCTCATAACTCAAAGCCCGTTCAATCGCCCTGAGTGAGTTCATGTTTTTAATCTCGGTAATCGGAGTCTTACGTCCATCCTCGGCGAGCACATTTATGTTTGCATCAACTCGCAGCTGACCTTTTTCCATATCGGCACTGGAGACTTTTAGGTAGCGCAAGATTGAGCGGTAGGCCGCCACAAAAGCCTTGGCCTCCTGTGGTGTTTGCATATCCGGCTCGGTGACTGACTCGATCAGCGGGGTGCCGCCGCGGTTAAAATCAACCAAGGTAAAATCAGACTGATCGAGATGCGTGGACTTAGCAGCATCCTCCTCAAGATGAACCCTGATCATACGAACTTTTTTGGGCGGCTGGCCCGCCGCCGCGATCAACACGCTACCGCCCTCAACGACGGGCTTGTCGTACTGACTGATCTGGTACCCCTTAGGTAAGTCGGGATAAAAATAGTTTTTGCGATCAAACTTAGAAAACGCGGGCACCGTACCCCCGATCGCTAATCCTACCCGCATGGCCATCTGCACGGCCGCTTGGTTAGGCACCGGCAGGCTCCCGGGTAACCCTAAACAGACCGGGCAGACCGACGTATTGGGCTCTTGATCATCCGAGACCGTCGGACAGCCACAAAACATCTTGGTTTTGGTGGCCAGCTGAGCGTGGATTTCTAGACCGATAAGCGTCTGCATGTGTCCTTATTGTACTCACAAACGCGGGAGTTTCCAGGGTTCTGCCAAGTGCAGAGGTAAATCCAGACAAGGCCACGGTGCGCGCAAAGCAGCCCCCGCTCTTGGGCGTGCAGGTGACATTGAGAGAGGCTACTTAAGGGAGATCTGTAGACCCGGGCCCATCGTAGAGCTCAAGCTGGCTGACTTTATGTAGCTGCCCTTAAGGGACTCCGGCTTAGCGGCACGGATCGACTCGAGCGCGGACTCCACGTTTTTTGTCAGATCCTCAAGGCTAAATGACTTTTTACCAACCGGCATGTGTACAATTCCGTAGATATCATTTTTGTAGTTAGCCTTACCGGCTTTGATGGCCTTTACCATACGGCCAATATCCGGGCCGACCGTCTCAGTTTTTGGGTTGGGCATAAGACCGCGCGGACCAAGGACTTTAGCGACTTTTCCAAGCAGTGGCATCATGTCAGGAGTTGCAATGAGCACATCAAAGTCCATTTTGTTCTGTTTGATTTGCTCGATTATGTCGTCACCGCCGACAAGGTCGGCACCGGCCTCTTTGGCCTCTTTTTCTTTGTTACCCGACACGACCGCGGCAACTCTGAGAGTTTTGCCCGTCCCGGCCGGTAAGGCGACCGAGCCACGCACTGACTGATCCGACTGTTTGGGATCGATGCCCAGTCGGACGTGCAGTTCTACCGTAGCGTCAAACTTCTCGTTTGATTGCTCCTTAATAAACGTAAGTGCCTCGGCAACGCTCACCATCTCTTTGGGTGCTGCCTGCGCCAATGCTGTATACCGTTTGCCGTGACTCATATTATTTGACGTTTAATCCCATGCTACGGGCCGTGCCCTCGATAATTTTAGCGGCTTGCTCAACATCGTGCGCATTAAGATCGGCCATCTTTGTCTCTGCAATCTTATTTATATCGGCCTTGCTGACCGTTCCGACTTTGGTTTTGTTGGGCTCGCCCGATCCCTTCTCAATCTTAGCGGCTTTTTTGAGAAGCTCCGCCGCCGGAGGAGTTTTGAGAATAAAACTAAACGACCGATCCTCAAAAACGGTGACAATTACCGGAATGATGCTGTTTTGACCGCGCGTTTGATCGTTAAAGTCCTTAGTAAACTGTGGCAAGTTGATACCATGCGGCCCCAATGCGGTTGCAACAGGAGGAGCAGGTGTCGCTTTACCGGCTTGCAGTTGTAATTTGACTTGAGCTTTGATTTTTTTGGCCATAGATGTGAGAGCTAGAGACTACGCTAAATCTTTCTAATCTGCAAAAAGTCCAGTTCGACGGGAGTTTCACGGCCAAACATATTGACCAAAACCTTGACCTGGCCCTTCTCCTCGTTGACGTTGCTGACCTTGCCATCAAAGTCCTTAAAGGGTCCATCCGTAATCTTGACCGCATCGCCCGGCTTGACGTCAATTTTGTACTTGGGCTCGGCAACACCCATACGCTTTTGCAGTTTTTCTACCGTCTCGTGATCGACCGGCGTTGGGATGGTCCCGCTACCGACAAAACCCGTAACCGAAGGAGTATTGCGCACAACATACCAGGAGTCGTCCGTGACGATCATCTCAACAAAAACATACCCGGGGAATATTTTCTCCTCGACGGTGACGCGCTTACCGCTCTTAATCTTGATCTTTTTTTCTTTAGGGACGAGCACGTTAAAAATCTTGTCTTGCATGTCCAGCGACTCAATGCGTTGTTTGAGGTTGCGTGAGACGTTCTCCTCGTATCCGCTATAGGTGTGTAGGACGTACCAACTGCGCTCTTTTTTGCCTAATTGTCGTGCCATAGTGCTTGTGTATCCGGTCGAACAACTCCTTTGGGAGGTTCATCCGTGACTAAAATCAATGGTTTTGAATGGTTTTAAAAAGACCCCTGGCGGGGACACACCAGGACTCTAGCACAATCCGATTTGCTATGCAAGAGAGCTGATTTTTTGTTAGCCTATCCCCTACGATGCAACTAACACCAGCAGAGCTCGAGGCCGATCGAGCCATCTACCAACTCTCTCTCAGGGCCAATGCAACGCTTACCGCAAGCAATTATGAGGCGGAGCGCTCGGCTTTTTTTGAGGGCAAGGAGAACCCCGAGTTTGTCTACTTGCGCGTCGAGCACAACTCCATGAAGCTCAAAGACCGCGCTGCAAAGATCGATATTCCGGATACGACCTTTGGTACTTTGCTACGAGACAAACTCAATGAGACGATCCACTTTTCTGAGTTCATCGTCGCTACGAGCGTACAGGAGGCCACACTCGCCTCGCAAAAAATATTTGGCACGCCACGGCGAGATATTTTAGCTCTGGCACAGCAAACAATAGATGCGAGTAAGGATGATCAGGCCATGATCCGCTCGCTTAAAATTCCGGCAGAACAAATTATTACCGTGCTTCGCCAACGCTTGTTGCACTACGGCTTGGACTCCTGGGACGCAATCCAATCACATGAGCCGGCCCAAGGAATTGCGGTCGACTCGTTTACTAAACAGTTGCAAGTCCAGCGCGGTATTACCGATACGCTTGAATCAAAAGAAATGATCGTAACCCATGAGGTCGACACGCATGTGCTCTGTGATGAAAACGCCATGATCCAGCCCACGTACTTGTTTGCAAATGGACTAGCCGGCTGGCTGCTTACCCAAGAAGGGCTCGCCGCGTATAACGTCACCCAACAACACGCCAAGGACGCTAAGCGGCCGATGTTTCATTGGGCGATGCGCGCCCAAGCGATCGACTGGGCTCTGCGGGGCTCCTTTAGGGATGTCTATGAGCGTCTGCTTGCGCTTGGACTGGATAAGTTTTATGCCTTTGCGACGGCCTTTAAGGTTAAACGTGGGCTACCACGGGTAGACCAACCGGGCAGCTACACGCGCGACCACGCCTACTATACGGGCTTGCATCG
>JAUYIX010000087.1 GCA_030688115.1 bacterium | reverse complement strand
CTACAAAATATTATCTCATCGCACCGTCTATACCGCCTTTGATACGGCGCAAACGCTCAAGATTGATCCAAAGATTGTCGCTAAAACTTTGATTGTGCAAGCGGATCGTCAGCTCGTTATTGTTGCGATCCCGGGTGATCGAAATCTAGATATTCCAAAGTTAAAAAAAGTCATAAGCCAGTGGAGCAAGCAGCAAGGTCAAGCAGCGATAAAAAAAGTGTCCTTAGTGACCGAGCGCACGATCACCAACAAACTGACTAAGACAACCAGCGCGGTTGTGCCTGTCGGCGGACTCTATAAGCTGCCGACCATTATTGACACTGCGCTTTTGTCTCTTAAAAAAGTTGTGCTCAATGCGGGTTCTTTTGAATTGTCGCTTGAGATGAGTGGTGCGGGATTAAAAAAACTGGCTGAGCCGATAGTTGGCGCATTTAGCAAAAAAAGAACGTAGCAAAACCCGGCATGGCTCACATTGTTAAGCTTAAAGAGTTTGAAGGACCGCTCGATGTGCTGCTCGACCTTATAGAGCAGCAAAAACTTGATATTACGACCGTCTCTTTAGCGCAAATCACGGATGATTATGTCGAGCATGTGCGTACTTTGCAGGTGGTAAATATGGAGTCGCTCGTTGATTTTTTAGTTATCGCCAGCCAATTACTGGTGATCAAGTCACGTGCACTCTTGCCGTTTGCAGAGACAACTCAAGAGGAGCCCGCCAGCGCTGAGGAGTTAGCGGCGCGACTGGCAGAACTCAAGAAATTCCGTGGCGCCGCTGAGACATTGGCTGGTCTGCTTGGTACAAAAAAACTCTCTGCGGAGCGCGAGCCGCTCGTTAAGGCGGTGTTCTACCCGCCACCTGGTTTGAGCACAGATGATATTGCGCGGGTATTTACGGGTGTGATTGAGAGTTTGCCCGCGGCAGAGTTACTTGACGAGGAGGTTGTTAACGAGGTCGTCACACTCGAGGACAAACTTGCGCGCATCCAGCAAAACCTAAAAACCGTCTCAAAATTCTCGTTTGGCACGTTGATTGATAAGGCCACCAAGACCGAGATTATCGTGACTTTTTTGGCCATGCTGGAGCTCATGAAACAGCGCCTCGTGTCGGTTGATCAGGACGAACTTTTTGGCGAAATTGAGATCTCCACACAGTTGCCCGATCGAGCAGGTGAGTTCAACCAATAAGTACGGTATTGTATCGAGCATGAACCCATTATGTGCACCACTCGAAGCTCTTTTGTTTGCGGCCGGACGTCCAATGAGCATCAACCAGCTAGCCAAACAGCTCGGGCAAAAGCCTCAACAGGTGCGCGAGGCGCTTAGTGCGCTGTCCGAGCAGCTCGCGCAGGCAGGTCGGGGAGTAGCGCTAACGCAGCTGGAGGACAAAGTTCAGCTGGTAACTAATCCGGCTCATGGCCCACTGATTGAGCAGTTTGTTAAAGATGAGTTTACCGGTCCGTTGTCGCGGGCGGCGCTGGAGACGCTGGCGATCATTGCCTATCGCGGTCCAATCTCTAAGCCGCACATCGATACCGTGCGCGGAGTTAACTCGGCTATTATGTTGCGTACGCTCTTGATACGTGGTCTGGTAGAACGAAAACGCAGTGCTGCGGACGCACGTAGTTATGAATACGGCCTCTCGTTTGATTTTTTGCGTCATCTCGGTTTGACGCAGCTTGCTGATCTGCCTAAATACGATGAGCTACACAACAATGCGGTTATGGAACGTTTTACCAAAGCCGGTCCGGATGTTAGCATTGAGCCAAACCCATGACCGAACAATGGCACACGCCACCACCCTATATGTCCGTCCCACAAAAAAAGCGCGGCGGTTTTTGGAAAGCTACTACCCTGGTCGTGTTTGTGGCAGCGTTAGGGTTGATCGGCTGGACCTGGGTATCCGGAGGATTTAAATCCGAGGATCAAACCGCGCCGACAGCTTCTACGCTGACCGCCGGTACGGATGCTCAGTCGGATCAGGCCGCTTTACCAGAGGATCCGCAAAGCGATGCGGACAATGATGGGCTATCGCTTTTTGATGAGGAGCGCTATGGCACCAATCCCGGGGATGCGGACACGGATAGGGATGGCTACAGTGATGGACAAGAGGTTCTTAATGGGTATAACCCCAATGGAGCGGGCCGACTTTCGATAGATGTTAAACCAAGTGGTGCGGCCGAGGTGGACCCTAACCGAACTACACTCAGCCCAGCTCCAGAAATCTCCGGCGTGCCACTCTCACAAGTTTACTCGGGTAGCGGCGCGTATGTCTGTCGCGTTGAGGGCGGCCAGCAAGAAAAAAATATTGTGACCGTCAAAGTGCGCGGTACGAGCGTGAGACAGGAGACGCCGGTTAATGGTTCGACCATGGTCTTTATCGTCAATGATCAAAAAACGTTGTATCTGAGTAGTTTTGAGGGGAGCAAAATTCTAGAGTTGAACTTTGATCCTGCCACAGCAACCGCCTCAGGCAATGGAGCCACCATTCGCGGTGGAATCTTTGCTAATGAGAGCCTAGTCTTGGCGGCCAACCCGACATCGATTGCCTGCGAAGAGGCGACACTCAGTGAGAAGGAGTTTAGCGTGGAGCCTGATCAAATTCTCAAGTTCGACTAGGAGCTATGTGGCTGCATATATTGATTGTGCTGCATTTACTTGCCTCGGATATCCAACTGCCGTCCGACTTTAACGAGCGCTTGACGGCGATTACCGGCAACAATCTCCCGCAAGTCGAGCTGCTACCGCAGGCTCGACCGACGCTTATTGATGTTCCGCGCGTCGCTGCCGCTCCCGTAAAAGACGCGCAAGCTGCAAAACTGGCCGCTCAAGCCAAGCGCGCGATCGTCATTGATGCAGACTCGGGTGCGGTTCTCTATAGCAAAAATGCGGACGAACCGGCGGCGATGGCGAGCATCGCAAAGCTAATGGTTGCATTAGTGACCCTCGAAGAGATGGAATCATTAGATCAAGTGATCACCGTACCCAAAGAGATTCTGGAGCTAGAAGAGGCGAGCACATTGGTTGGGTTTGTTCCCGGAGAAAAAGTGCGTGTATCAGAGTTGTTGGTGGGACTGCTTATCGCCTCCGGAAACGATGCAGCCTTAACGCTCGCGCATGGTTTGGCCGGAGATGAGGCTGGTTTTGTCGAGCTGATGAATGCCAAAGCGGAGCGTCTCGGCCTCAGCGGCACCCACTTTGTAAACAGCACCGGACTGGATGCTAAGGGCCATCAATCGACGGCGCGTGAGGTGGCCTATTTGTTGATCGAGGCGGGCAAGGTGCAGAGGTTGCGTGACCTGAGTCAACGCGCCAATGCGACCGTAACGACCGAGAGTGGGTCCGCTTATTATGTTAGCTCGACCGACAAGTTATTGGGACAAACCGATCTGGATGTTTTACTGGCCAAAACGGGGACGACCGACGAGGCCGGTGCGGCTTTTACCTTGCTTGCCGAGCGAGACGGTCAACGGATAGCGGTAGTCATTTTAGACAGCCCGGATCGGTTTACGGAGGCAGAACATCTGGTTAAGGCGGCCCTTGATGCATTCCGTTGGCCGGATGCGCTGGCCGGTACGGATGCTAATGGAGAGGAGGACAGTGCTTTCGGTGGCTGACCAACTCGTTACCCGTATGATTGACACGATGAGTGTAGGGGCGATTGCTTTTGTGGTTGCCTTTGGGCTGACACCGTTGGTCTCGCACTTTTTGTATAAATGGAAACTGGCAAAAAGCATTCGCGGCGGTGGCAAGACCCCGGTGTTCACCCGTTTGCATAAAAATAAAGCCGGTACGCCGACCGGCGGGGGTGTGTTGATTTGGGGAACCGTGTTGATTTTGGCATTACTCTTTTTTGTCTTAGGACCGGTATTCAAGATCGAGTTTTTTAGCGAGCATCTTAGTTTTTTAACCCGTGAGGAGACTTGGTTACCTCTGGCAATATTGATTGGAACCGCCGCACTGGGGCTCGTTGATGATGTTATGGACGCAAAAAAGGGGGGATTAAGTGGGGGAGGCTTACGCGTCCGTTATCGTCTGCTTATTTTTACGGTTATTGCGGCCGTCGGGGCTTGGTGGTTCTACTACAAACTCGGTTTTGATATCTTACACGTCCCCGGTATCGGCGATTTTTCGATCGGTTTGTGGTACCTGCCGCTCTTTATCTTTGTTGTTGTGGCGACGGCCTTCTCGGTCAATGAGACCGATGGGCTGGATGGTTTAGCGGGTGGGGTACTTACGATGGCCTTTATTGCTTTTGGAATTATCGCGTTTGTGCAGGGGCGGGTAGAACTAAGTATGTTTGTGTCGGCAATTGTCGGAGCATTGTTGGCATTTTTATGGTTTAACGTCTACCCGGCTAGGTTTTTTATGGGTGATACCGGATCGATGTCGCTCGGGTTTACCTTGGCGATCGTAGCTTTTTTAACCAACTCCGTTTTGGTGCTACCCTTTATCGGGTTCGTTTTAGTGCTTGAGTCAGGATCCGTTTTACTCCAGGTGTTTTCTAAAAAAGTTTTTAAACGCAAGATATTCAGGTCTACGCCGATTCATCACCACTTTGAGGCGGCCGGCTGGCCTGAGCCAAAAGTGGTTATGCGTTTTTGGATTATTGCGGCGATTACCGCGTTGGTGGGCTTGCTGATCGGCCTGGTTGGTCGCGGCGCTGCGATCTTTGTGATCTAAGCAATACGCACATGCGTGCAAATAAAATCGGGTTTTTTGATTCGGGAGTGGGCGGGCTAACCGTTAGCGAGGCCGTGCGAGTAGCGCTGCCAGACTATGACACGGTTTACCTTGGGGACACTGCTCGTGCCCCTTATGGGGCTCGCAGGCATGATCAGCTGGTCGAGTTTACCTGGCAGGGATGTTTATGGCTTTTTGAGAAGGGATGTGAGCTGATTATTATTGCCTGCAACTCGGCCTCGGCCGGTGCTTTGCGCGAGATCCAGCAAAAACGTTTGCCGGATTATCCCGGCAAGCGCGCTCTAGGAGTGATCAGACCCACGGTAGAGGAGTTATCCAAGCGGGGATTTAGCAACGTGCTCGTACTGTCAACGTCGGCGACCCAAAAAAGTCAGGCCTATCCGCGCGAGTTTGCAAAGATAAATCCTACGATCTTGGTCCAGTCGCATGCCTGTCCTCGTTGGGTCGCGCTGGTTGAGGCTGGTAAGGCCGGCACACAGGATATGCGTGATGAGGTTAAGAGAGAGCTCGCGACCTTGTCGCCGCTGGAGAAAAATAGCGATGCGATTTTGCTTGCCTGCACGCACTACCCATTTATAAAAAAAGATATTGACCACGCATTTGATCAAGCCGTTCCAATTTTTGACCAGGGCGATCTTGTGGCAGCCTCGCTGGTAGACTACCTGCGTCGTCACCCGGAGATCGCGTCAGGCCTTAGTCGACATGGGCAAAGGGCATACTTTGTAACCGGCTCTGCCAAGGAGGCGCAAAAAACAGCGCAAGATTTTTTGGGATATATGGTAAACTTTAGACAGGCAAAACTCTAGCCGGGCGGGCCTTTATCATAATCAAGCCACTCCGGATGCAATTCTGCGTGGCTTTTGCTTTTGGGCAAAGTGTTACATAATAAACGCCGCTAATCGATAACTTCCCTTTGCGTGGCACAACCTCTCCCGCGTGACATCGTAATCAAAAATGGCACCCTCGTAGATGGCACGGGTGTAACGCGGACACAACAAGATGTGTACATTAAGGGTGACGTCATACATGGCGTCGGAGACTATAAAAAGCAAAACGCCGAGCTGGTAATCGATGCCAACGGAAAGTTCGTTGTTCCCGGCTTTATTGATATTCAGTCGCACTCTGACGCCTATTACACACTCTTTACCGTGCCGTTTCAGAATTCGCTCGTGCAGCAGGGGATTACCTCGATTATTATGGGCAACTGTGGTAGTTCGATTGCTCCCCTGATTGAACCCGACGCCATTAAATCAATCCAAAAATGGGCCGATTTGTCTGAGGTGCAAATCAATTGGCAAACACTTGGCGAACTCTATCAGGTTTTGGAAAAGCGCGGCGTGCCGCTCAATGTCGGTACATTGCTAGGACACAGCACGATCCGTCGAGGATTGCTTAGAGAGGAGGTTCGGGATCTTACCGAGGAAGAGTTAAAACAATTTAGAAAAGTCGTTGACGATGCAATGGGCGAGGGAGCCTTTGGACTCTCTTTTGGTTTGGCCTACTCGCACTCCAACTTTGTCACGATGCAAGAGATGGTTGAGATCGGGCGAATAGTGCAAGAGTCGGGCGGCTATCTTGCTTTTCATTTACGCTTTGATGATGATCGCTTTGACCAAGGAGTCAATGAGGTTATTGAGGTGGCTAAGACCGCCAAGGTGCCCGTGCATATCTCTCACCTGAGAGCTAATGGATCGGCGGCCTGGCCCAAGCTTGCCGGTGCAATAGCTGCGATTGACGCTGCAACCGAGCAGGGAGCCAATATCACTTTTAACGTCTACCCATACGCCGTGACGCTCTCGGTTCTGTATAATTATTTGCCTGAGTGGTTCTCCCGAGGTGGACGTAAAAAACTTCTGGAGCGCATCAAAAATAAACAGTTACGCGAGAGAGTAGTCGAAGAAATGCAGCGCCAGGGCTACAATTATGGAGGCATGCTCATTGCACAGGCGCCACGCAATAAATCACTGGCCGGTAAAACTATTAATGACATGGCGATCGGATCGGGGCTCAGTATTGAGGAGACGGTCCTCAATACACTTCTTGCCGCGGATGGTCAGGTGATAGTGATGGATAGCACGTTGCAGGAGGAACAAGTTCGCACCCTGATCAAACATCCACGCTCGTGCATTGGCACGGACGCTGCCGGTTATGATTTGCGCTATCGTGGAGAGCTGGTTCATCCGCGCAGCTTTGGAACCTACCCCCGCATCGTTGCCTATTACGTGCGTGACGAGAAAATTCTTAGCCTCGAGGCCGGTATCCAAAAAATGACCAGCGTCCCCGCGGCTATTTTAGGTCTACAACGCCGCGGAGTTATTAAACCAAACAACTTTGCGGATGTGGTCATTTTTGATCCGGCTACGATCCAGGACCAAGCCACTACCGATCACCCCTATCGTTTTCCAACCGGGATTGAGCATGTCTTGGTCAACGGACAACCGGTCCATGGGCCCTTTAAGCAGGGCAACGCTATGGCTGGTGCGATCTTACGCAGGGGCCAGTCGTAAGTTCATCTTTTTAGTGGGATTAGGTAGTGTATGAGCATGATTAATGTTGCCAATAAAAGAGTTACGGTGATGGGGCTTGGCTTGTCAGCAGGCGGGGTCGGCGTGGCAAAATGGCTCTTGCGTCATGACGCGATCGTGACGGTTACCGACCTCAAGTCTGAGGCCCAACTGTCAGATTCGATTGCTGAGGTACGGAGTCTTGGTAAACCGGTTGAGTTCGTCCTTGGTAAACATCGCGTCCAAGATTTTAATGATACGGATTTAGTCATTAAAAATCCGGGAGTTCCCAACGACTCTCAATATATTGTTGCTGCAAAAAAAGCTGGGGTGCCCATCGAGACTGAGATTAGTGTTTTTATCGATCAGTTTCCCGGGCAGGTAGTGGGGGTCACGGGTACCAAAGGAAAAACCACGACCACCACGCTCCTGCATCAAATGCTTGTTGCTAGCGGACGACATGTAATTTTGGGCGGTAACCTTAGAAAATCACCGTTAGATGAGGTCGATGCTGCATCAGAAAATAGTTTGGCCGTGCTTGAGTTGTCCAGTTTTCAGCTGGAAAGCTTTAAGCAGCACGAGTTCTCCCCGCATGTTGCTTTGTGGACTAATTTACTACCCGATCACCTGAACCGCTATGCAGACATGCAAGCTTACTCTGACGCAAAGGCTAATATTATGCTTTTTCAGGATCAGCACGATTATTTTATTGCGAATGCGGATCAGCCGGGACTTAAAAAGATTATTGGTCAGGCGCGTGGGCATGTTTTTCTTTTTTCTACTGAAAAAGAACTGCCCCAGGGTGCGTTTGTTAGAGGGAGAGAGATTATTTTAAAAGACGGAGAGGCGGAGCTGGCCCTGGGAGTGACTAAGAAACTTTTGTTGCGCGGCTCTCATAATGTCGCAAATGTGCTCGCGGCCATTGCAGCGGCCTACATTCTTAAGGTCCCCCAAAAAACCATCCAAGAGGTAGCTGAGACCTTTAAGGGTGTTACAAACCGCCTTGAGTTTGTGCGAACTCACCAAGGCGTCACCTACATCAATGATACCGCCAGCACCATCCCTTCATCTACGATAGCTGCGTTGAATAGCTTTGAACAACCGCTTATTTGTATTGTGGGGGGCACTGAAAAAAATCTGCCGTATCAGGAGCTCAGCGATGCGCTGGCTCGCATACCAAAAAAAGTGATTTTGTTTGAATCCCTTGTCGGACATCGCATATTAGAGGACATGCAGGCGCGATATCCGCAGCAAGCCAAAGAGCGTCTGGTGGCGCCTCTGGCGGCAAATATGTCTGAGGCTCTTACGCAGGCACGGGCTCTGGCAGAACCCGGGGATGTTGTGCTCTTGTCACCCGGAGCGGCCAGTTTTGGCATGTTTGACAACGAGTTTGATAGGGGAGATCAGTTTACCGGCGCCGTAAAAGCGCTATAAGAGAGGCGTGCTAGAATATCGCTGATGCGCTCATCATCGCTGGCACATAAACCAAATTTTGCTTTGATCATAACGTTTTTGATTTTGGTTATGTTTGGGCTGGTTGCAATTGCCTCGGCCAGTTCTGTCATCAGCTATGATCAATTTGGCGACAATTTAGTGATGCTCAAGAGTCAACTTACTAATGGTCTCTTGGCCGGTGTAGTTTTTTTTGTGGCCTTTGCGATTATCCCATACAAAGTCTGGAAGCGGTTTAATCTAGTCCTGCTGATCGTGACAATCCTCTTGCTTATCGCGGTGTTTATCCCGGGACTGGGGATAAATTTTGGTGGAGCAAGTCGCTGGGTGAACCTGGGGATTACGTCTTTTCAGCCATCTGAGTTGGCCAAGCTGACCATGGTGCTCTTTTTTGCGGCCTGGCTTGATAAACGAGGCAAGGGGATTAAGGAGTTTAGCACCGGGGTGGTGCCATTTTTGGCGATCCTGGGTGTAGTTGCCGGATTGATCTTGGCTCAACCGGATTTGGGGACACTGACCGTTATCGCGGTCACCGCCGTAGCCATGTTTTATGTTGCAGGTGCACGTATTTGGCATCTCTTTATCATGTTTTTGGGGGCAACCGGATTTTTGGCGCTCGCCATTAAGCTGGAGCCATACCGTCTCGCGCGATTTACCGTCTTTTTAAATCCGGCGCATGATCCGCAGGGTTTGGGCTACCAAATTACCCAATCACTGTTAGCGGTTGGGTCGGGAGGACTGTTTGGTGTTGGCCTGGGCCAGAGTCGCCAAAAATATAACTATTTGCCCGAGCCGGCGGGTGACTCGATTTTTGCCGTTATGGCGGAGGAGCTCGGATTTATCCGAATCCTGGTTGTCCTGGCAGCTTTTTTACTTTTGGGTTTTTTAGGCTACCAGGTTGCACGTCGCTCCCGGGATAACTTTGGTAAATTACTGGCGGTCGGCATTACAACATGGTTTGTCGCCCAGGCTCTTATTAACATTGGAGCCTTAATCGGGATCTTGCCGCTCACCGGAATCCCTTTGCCGTTTATCAGTTTTGGTGGAACAGCACTGGCGGTCTCGCTGGCCGCTGCCGGTATCCTTGTAAATGTCTCTCGTTTTACGCATGCTAAGCCGGTCCGCTCCATCAAGAAAAAACGTTTTTCGCGCGCTCCTATCTCTAACCCGGTGGGCCCAGCGCAGGACCCCAAGTCGGACTCGACTAAAAGTAAAACTGAGGCACACATCTAATGGCAATCAAAGTAATTTTAACCGGTGGAGGAACAGGTGGTCACGCATACCCCGTCATTGCGGTTGCACAAGCTATCCGCGAGTATGACCCGCAGGCTGAGTTTTTATGGATCGGATCACGCGACGGGCACGAGCGAGAGGTGGCTGCTCAGGCTGACATCGCGTTTAAAAGTATCCCAACCGGTAAGCTGCGGCGGTATTTTTCGGCTAAAACGATAGTCGACCTGATTAAAATCCCATTCGGGATTTTGCGGGCATATTTTATTTTGTCTCAGTTCAACCCGGATGTGGTGTTTAGTAAGGGCGGTTTTGTAAGCTATCCAACGGTATTTGCGGCCTGGCTTAAAGATATCCCGATCGTTACGCATGAGTCCGATGCTATTCCGGGTCTAGCTACTCGACGAGTCGCTAATAAAGCAACCTTGATCGCAACCAGTTTTCCGATCGTGCCGCAAGAGCTGCCACGCGGTAAAACCGTTTACTCCGGTCAGCCTATCAGGTTGGAGTTACTCAATGGCAATGCCGAGCGCGCGCGACAACGTTTTGGGCTCAGCAATGATCGTCCGGTGCTAGCCGTTTTTGGCGGTTCACAAGGAGCGGCGGCAATTAATCAAGCGATCGTACAGATTTTGCCTGATCTCTTGCCGCACTTCCAGGTGGTTCATCAAGTTGGACCAAAAAACGTTGCGGAGATGCAGCAGTATGCTGAGAAGTATAAAGAGCGCGGGTATCGAGCGCTGGGTTTTTTTGAGGACGAAATGGCCGATCTGTATGCCCTGGCCGACGTGATCGTCTCACGGGCCGGTAGCCAAATACATGAGTACGCAGCGCTGGGCAAGCTGGTCATCTTGATCCCGCTGCCCGACTCTGGTAGCAACCACCAGGTCATGAACGCTTTTACTTTTCAAAAACAGGGGGCGGCCAGTATGCTCGAGCAAGCTAATTTGACGCCAGAGCTGTTGCGGGCAGAGATTATGCAATTATTGAGGGATGAGTCATTGCGCCAGAGCATGCCGACTGCGATTAAGAAGTTTTTTACTCCAAACGCTGCAAAAAAGATTGCCTATTGGGTAATGCGAGCAGGGCGTGTCTAAATTACGTACTCAATTTAAGCGAGTTCATTTTGTCGGTATCGGTGGCATGGGTATCTCTGCTGCGGCGAGGCTTTTTGTTCAAGCCGGAGCGGTTGTTAGTGGATCTGATCGCAACGCGACACGTGCCACCCGGGCGCTTACTAAGCTTGGCGTGCCGATAAAGATCGGGGAGTATCGTGCCAGCTCGTTACCACGTAACGCCGACCTTATTGTATTTACCAAGGACGAGGAGTATTCAAACCCTGAGCTAGCGTTAGGGCGTAAACTCGGGATTAGTGTTAAATCGTATCCTGAGTCGCTGCCGATTATTTTACAGGACAAAGCGATCATCGGTGTTGCCGGAACGCATGGCAAGACCACCACCACTGGGATGTTGGGCTCTGTGCTGGTCGAGGCGCAACGCGATCCAACGATTGTAGTTGGCTCGTGGTTCAACTTTTTACAAGGCAATGCGCGCTATGGGGAGGGGCGTTTTGCGGTACTCGAGGCGGATGAGTATAAGCGTGCTTTTTTACATCACACTCCAACCGTTGCGGTCGTTACCAATGTCGAGGCGGACCATCTCAATTACTATAAAAACCTGGAGGATGTGTATGATGCCTTTAGATCGTATGTGGCGCGTATTCCTCGACACGGTGCCCTGATCGCCTGTGCAGATGATAAGGGGGCGCAGCGGGTCGCCTCAACGCATCAGGGGTGCACGCTGCTCTATGGGCTAGGCCCCGGCGCTGATATTCGCGCGCGTATCCAGTCACTCAAGGGGCCGCAAACTCGGTTTACCGCGACCTATCGAGGTGAGCGCTTGGGTAGTTTTTTGTTACGAGTCCCGGGAGAACATAACGTAAAAAATGCGCTGGCCGCTCTGGCGGCTGCCTCGTACGCGGGAGTACCGATCAGCGCTGCCAGGCGTGCGTTAGCCGAGTTCGCCGGTGCCTGGCGCCGCTTTGAGTTTAAAGGAGAGCGGCGCGGAGTGACGTTGATTGATGATTATGCGCACCATCCGACCGAGGTCCGGGCAACGCTCAAAGCGGCGCGCGAGCGTTTTGGTAAGCAACGCATCATCGTAGTATTTCAGCCGCACTTTTATGGTCGGCTAAAAGACTTTTTTAAGGAGTTTGTGTCTGCTTTGTGTTTAGCTGATCGGGTTGTTGTTCCTCCGGTATATTTTGTAGAGGGCAGAGAGGACGATCCTAAAGTCGCGGAGCGTTATAATAGTTTGACCCTTGCAGCTGCCTTGAACAAAAAGGGAACGAGTGCGGTTGCGACCCCGTCAATGTCAGCAGCGGTCCCCGCAACGGTTGTGGGAGCAAAAAAGGGAGACGTGGTTATGACTATCGGTGCTGGGACGGTCACGCAATTGGGCCCGCAGATCCTAAAAGCATTGGCCTAAGTCGGCTCAAAAATGTCTTCCAGCCAACCACAAGAGCTTGATATTAAAAAAAATTATCCCTTGGCGGGGCTGACGACATTGAAAGTGGGAGGCAATGCGGACTATTATATTGAGGTACGCGGGTCAGGCGAGCTCAAAGCGGCGCTCGAGTGGGGTCGCACAAAAAAAGTACCGATCACAACGCTTGGAGGTGGCAGTAATTTAGTGGTGAGCGATGTTGGGTTTAGAGGGTTGGTCGTCCATATGCGTATGCGGGGGATAGAGGGAGAGGTACGCGGGTCGCGCGCGCTGCTTACCGCAGCCGCCGGAGAACCATGGGATGCCGTCGTGGCCTATGCGGTCGAGCACGATTGGGCTGGTATCGAAAATCTCTCGGGAATCCCGGGCAGCATGGGCGGCGCAGTGGTTCAAAATATTAATGCCTACGGCCAAGTTATGGGGGATACCGTGCGCGAGGTCGAGGCCTTTAACGTCTTAAATGGACAGATACAGAGGTTTAACAATGCCGCCTGTAAGTTTGCTTATCGTGATAGCTTTTTTAAGCACGAGGCGCTCGGGACCTATATCTTGACCGCGATTACACTGCAACTGGTCGTCCATGGCCGGGTCGATAGCTCCTACCAAAGTGCGCAGGGATCTTTGTCCGAGCAACTTGGCGATCAAGCGCCGACGCTTAAAACTATGCGAGAGACTGTATTGAATACACGCAATAAAAAAGGGCACGTGCTATTGCAGGGCTTTGAGCATTTTAGAAGTGTGGGATCTTTTTTTACAAACCCAATCGTGTCGCGAGAGATATTTGAGCGGGCTCGGGCAACCGCGTTAGAGCGCAACGCAGAGCTCGAGGAGCGACTGCGGCCATGGTTTTGGGAGCTGCCGGGTGGACGGATCAAAATCTCAGCTGCATTTTTGATCGAGTATACAAAGTTTGTTAAGGGGTACCGTCGTGATGCGGTTGGTATCTCACCTCGGCATATTTTATCGCTGGTTACATATCCCGGGGCTACGGCAGAACAGCTGGTTGGTTTGGCTCGAGACATCCAAGTAGCCACGAGAGATATTTTTGCAATAGTTCTCCTGCCTGAGGCTCAAATGGTCGGCTTTGATCCGTATCCGTTGCTTACGTAGCCGGTCGTATGCTAAAGCGCCACATTGGGCACAAATTTTGCACGCTCTTCGTGGTACACTACGCTCATGAACATAAACATCACATGGCAGCATCTCGATAAAAGCGAAGTGCTTGATGACTACTTTAGGCACAAGGTCGAGCATCTTGAACACTACGACAACCCAATAATCTCAGCGGAGCTCTCGTTGCAGCACGACGCACATCATCGCAAGGGAGATATTTATTCAGCCGAGGCACGTTTGGTTCTGCCTAATAAAAAAGTATTTGCCAAGGAGCAGGCCGAACATCCCAACGAGGCGATTGATCTTTTGATTGAGACATTACGTATTCAGTTGACAAAACACAGTCAAAAGAGCGAGAGCCAGGATACGGGGAAACGTAGTCTACGTGACAAGCTGCGTTTAAAGAGAATTAAGCGTTAACGGTTTTTGCAAGCATAGCTTGAAAAACCGTCAAATCGTGGCATACTTGGAACCTTATGGGATTATTTACTAAGGTCTTTGGGGACCCCAACGCCCGGGCCGTCACAGAGCTTGATCCAACCGTTGCTAAAATTCGTGAGTACTCCAAGTCTTACGAGGCGCTGGGCGAGGATCAGCTTAAAGCCAAAACGGAGGAGTTTAAGCGGCGTGTGCAAAAAGACGGAGAGACACTGGATGACGTGTTGCCGGAGGCTTTTGGTGTCGTCGTCGAGGCCATGCGCCGACTAAAGGGAAAAACCTGGTCGGTGCGCGATATCGACACAACCTGGAACATGGTCCCGTTTGATGTGCAGTTGGTCGGCGGTATCGTTTTGCATCAAGGAAAAATTGCTGAGATGCGCACCGGTGAGGGAAAAACGCTGGTGGCTGTTCTACCGGCGTATCTAAATGCACTAGCCGGTAAGGGTGTCCATGTAGTTACGGTCAACGAGTATCTCTCACAACGTGATGCCGAGTGGATGGGGGGTGTCTACAATTATTTGGGCTTGTCGGTGGGCGTGACGCTGCACGGACAATCACCTCAAGAAAAACATGAGGCCTATCGGGCTGACATTACTTACGGCACTAACCATGAGATGGGTTTTGATTATTTACGTGACAATATGGTGCACGACGTGTCACGTGCCGCGCAGCGCGGGCACGGTTTTGCGATCGTTGATGAGGTCGACTCGATCTTGATTGATGAGGCGCGCACGCCACTTATTATTTCGGCGCCCGCCCAGGAGTCGACCGAGCAATACTCGCAAATGTCGCGGATAGCGGAGCAGCTTGTTGAGAACAAAGACTATAACGTCGACGAAAAACTCAAAGCGGCCACCTTGAGTGAGGATGGCATTAGTCGGGTAGAACAACTACTCGGGATTAAAAACCTGTACGAGGAGGGTGGTATCCGAATGGTGACACATGTTGAGGCGGCGGTCCGCGCTCGTGCACTTTTTAAGCGCGATAAAGATTATGTGGTGCGCGACAACCAAGTCGTTATCGTTGACGAGTTTACCGGACGTTTGATGCCGGGCCGTCGTTACTCGGAGGGGCTGCATCAGGCCATCGAGGCTAAGGAGGGTGTTGAGGTGCAGCGCGAGTCACGTACACTCGCAACGATTACCTTCCAAAATTACTTTAGGCTCTATGACAAGCTCTCAGGCATGACCGGAACGGCAGCGACAGAGGCCGAGGAGTTCTCTAAAATATACTCGCTTGATGTTGTAGTGGTTCCAACTCACAAACCGTTGGTGCGCTTGGATGCGCAGGATCGGATTTATAAAAACGAGCACGGTAAGTATGGCGCGGTGGTTCGCGAGATCACAGAGCGCCACCAAAAAGGTCAGCCTGTTTTAGTAGGAACCGTCTCAGTGGCTAAGTCCGAGCGCGTCGGTGAGCTCTTGAGCGTCGAGGGCGTAGAGCACCAGGTCCTCAACGCCAAAAACCACGAGCGCGAGGCGCAGATTATCTCCCAGGCCGGTCAACGCGGGGCGGTCACCATCTCAACCAACATGGCTGGACGCGGGACCGACATCAAGCTCGGTGAGGGAGTTGTCGAGCTGGGAGGGTTACACGTGATTGGTACCGAACGACATGAGGCTCGTCGGGTTGACAATCAGTTGCGCGGTCGATCTGGTCGTCAGGGTGACCCGGGTTCTACCCAATTTTTTGTATCCATGGAAGACGACATGATGCGTATCTTTGGATCAGATCGCATGAAGTCCATGATGGATCGATTGGGAGTTCCGGAGGAGCAAGCGATCGAAAACCGTATCATCAGCCGCTCAATCGAGTCAGCTCAAAAAAAGGTTGAGGGGCATAATTTTGATATTCGTAAACACTTGGTTGAGTTTGATGACGTGCTTAATAAACAGCGCGAGGTTATTTACTCAAAGCGGCACGAGATTCTTGAGCTCTGGGAGCTGGAAAAAAAGCGCATAAAACAGCATGCTCAGGAGGCACCTACGGAGCAGCCGATCAGCGGAGAGACGCTTAAGGAGCGGGTACTTAAACTGATTAGAGCGGAGGTAGAACAGATCGTCCAAACGCACACCAGCGGAGACAAAGAGAGCCGCTGGGACATTAAAGAGATCTGCGAGACCATCCGGACTCTTATCCCGGCGCCAACCGATCTATCTGAGCGACTTGATCAGGCCCGCTCACGTGCGGGCACGCCGCGCCAAGATCAAGCGGCGCGTCAAGCCATAATCGAGTATCTCATGGGTCTGGTGCAAACCGTCTATAGCGCACGAGAAAAGGAGCTTGGCTTTGAGATGATGCGTCGTGTCGAACTTGGAGTTTATCTGGCAACCATCGATACGCTTTGGGTTGATCACTTGGACAGCATGGAGGCATTGCGCGAGTCGGTGCGCTTACGCGGGTATGGACAGCGAGATCCTCTGGTCGAGTACAAAAAAGATGGGTTCACTATGTTTGAGCGGCTGCTCGATAGTATCCAAAACGGCATTGTCTATCGCATCTTTAAGGCCGGCATTCGGCTACAGCAAACCGCACCAACCGCTAATGCGGAGCAGCTCTCGAGTTCGCCGGGAGGTAAAACCGCCCGAGCCACGCTCAACAAAAAAATACAGCCGGGTCGCAACGAGGCCTGTCCGTGCGGCTCCGGCAAAAAATATAAAAAGTGCCACGGGGCTGGCCAAAGTTAGGCCGAGCGGGCAAAATACATCAACATGAAAAAGCCTTCTCGTGTCATTGTCTTGCTCGTCGATGGGGTCTCTAGTCTAACGCTTGAGCAACTTTTGGATAACGGTGTTCTGCCAAATATGGCGGCCCTACGTAAAAGGGGGAGCTATCACGGAAACGTCGTTGCGTCTTTTCCGACGGTCTCAGGACCGGCGCATGTCCCGCTACTCATGGGGGTTATGCCCTCGACGATAGATTTGATCGGTCATAATCAGTTTTTGCGTACCGAGGGACGTCTGGAGAACTATCTGCTGCACTACCGGTTGTTCGACCGCAAACTAAAGGGTCGACGCTCACTCTACAGCGAGTACGACAACAGTGTCTCGGTGGGGGAGCCGGTTAGAGTCGGCGCACACGCCTACCGGAAAAATATTTTTTCGCTGGCTGACTGGGCCAAGGTGCGCGGACCGGCTAATGGATACGTGATGCGCACTATCGAACACGAGTATCGGGCCGGTAGAGATTGTATAGTGGGGTGGCTGCACGAGACGGATGGTCTGGCCCATCGCTCATCCAGGCAGCGTAATGTTAGAGATAGTTTAGCAAGTCTGGATCGGTGGTTGGGTCGTTTTGTACCCGGTCTCGACGAGGGCACGACGCTGATTGTCACCTCAGACCATGGGATGGAGTGGACTACCCAAAAACCACTTTTGGTACCAAAAATCATGAAAGCCGCGGGGTACCAAAAAGACCAGTATGTGTATTACACAGATGGCGGAGCCTTTTGCCAAATTTATCTAAAAAAAGATGGATCGTATGCGCAGCGCCAATCTGAGCAGGATCTTGAGCTGCTCCCGAGTGCGCTTGTGCAGTATCCGGAGATCGATTTAATTTTGTATCGCCGGCAAACCAATGACGGTGATATCGGCGTGATCCTGTCATCTCGTGGCAGAGCGACCGTAAAAAAAATACACAACACCTATTATTACCGGGTAGAACAAGGTCGCGACCCGCTCGGATATCTCACCGGACCAAGTAGCGGAATGTTCTCAACTGAACTGCATCAGGATCAGTGTTTGTTAGCCACCGCTGACTCGGACTACCCTGATGGCCATTACCAAGTTTTTGAACTGCTTATGGCGCCGTCCAGTGGGGACCTTATTTTTACCGGAGCGCGCGGGGTTAGTTTTAATATCTTAACCAGCCATGCGGTGCATGGTGGGTTACACCGCAGCCAATCCGTGACTTTTATCCTCTCCAATAAACAGCTCACGACGGATGAGAGCTGTCTTAGAACCAGAGATTTGCCGCGGTTGCTTGGAGTGCTAGACTAGCGTCTATGACTCGCCTCAAGGTTTGGTTGGCCTTATTCGGGATATTGGTACTTGCGGGTGTTGCGGGCTATCTCGCCACGCCTCAGGGCCCATCTCGGGTTCCGCTACAATTTGTTCAGACGCTTGCACTGCGCTTAGGTCTTGACCTTAAGGGCGGTAGTCAGTTGGTCTACGAGGCTGATTTAAGCCAGGTAGAACCACAAGAACAAGCCGAGTCGCTGCAGGGAGCGCGTGACGTCATAGAGCGGCGGGTAAATGCATTTGGTGTCAGTGAGCCGGTCGTACAGCTACAAGGGGACACCCGCATAATCGTTGAACTTCCTGGTGTCACCGACGTAAATCAAGCCGTTGAAGAGATCGGTAAAACACCATTTTTAGAGTTTAAAGAGCAATCCGACACGCCGATTGAGGACCTGGATACTGAGGACCCGGCCGCTCTCTTACAGCAGCAATTTGTGTCAACGGGTCTGACCGGCGCTCAGTTTGAGCGTGCCGATGTTCAGTTTGAGCAAACCGGTTCTCCCTCAATCCTATTGACTTTTAACGCCGAAGGCCAAGAGCTGTTTGGTGCGATCACTAAGCGCAACATCGGCAAACCCGTTGCAATATTCTTGGATGACCAATTGCTCTCGGCGCCGACGGTTCAGGCGGAGATAACATCAGGTCAGGCCACGGTGACCGGGCAGTTTACCTTTGAGGAGGCTACGGAGTTGCGCAAAAATCTTAACGCCGGGGCCTTACCAGTGCCCGTCTCTTTGGTTAGTCAAGCCAGTGTGGGCGCCTCGCTTGGACAAGCCTCGGTATCACAGAGCCTATTAGCGGGGTTGATCGGGCTGATCGGGGTGGCGCTTTTTATGGTGTTGGTCTACCGACTGCCCGGGTTGATTGCGGTTTTTGCGTTGGTGCTGTATGGCGCGATAATCATCGTGCTCTTTAAACTTTTTGGGGTAACGTTGACGCTCTCAGGTTTGGCGGGGTTCTTTTTGTCGATCGGTATCGCCGTTGATGCCAATGTTCTGATTTTTGAGCGCATGCGTGAGGGATTGCGTGAGGGCCTCGATCCGGCCTCAGCGGTCGAGGACGGGTTTAAAAAGGCCTGGTTATCGATTAGAGACTCAAACCTAAGCTCGTTGATCTCGGTTGTGATCATGTACAGTTTTACTACCAGCTTAGTGCGCGGCTTTGCTCTGACGCTTGGGATCGGAGTTTTGGTCTCGATGTTCTCCGCGATTACCGTCTCGCGCACCTTGCTGAGAGCCATGATAAAAGTCGGCTTTGGTCGTTGGCCCTGGCTCCTTGGTATTAGAGCAAAGGAGGTAGCCCATGGCTAAGCATCTGCCGATCGTAAGACTGCGCAAGATTTGGTACGTTATTTCTATTATTTTAGTGGGAGGCTCCATTGCGCTCGTGGCGATTCGGGGTATTCCTCTGGGTATTGATTTTGTCGGCGGAACCTTGCAAAAGATCAGCTTTGAAGGTGAGCGGCCGCAACCTGACGCACTGGCTGAGAGTATCAACGGGCTTGTCGGCGAGGCGACGGTTCAGCCAACAGGGGAGCGGGAGGCTTTGCTCAGGTATCGGACGGTCGAGCAAGCTACTCGGCAGAGCGTGATTGATACCCTGACAGAACAATACGGTACGATCGAGGAGGAGAGCTTTGAGACGATCGGGCCAACGATCGGTAAGGAACTGCGCCAAAAAGCGGTTTGGGCGGTATTATTGGTAGTCGCGGCGATCATTGCTTATTTGACCTACGTCTTTAGAAAAGTATCCAAGCCTATCCAGTCTTGGAAGTACGGAGTTTTGGCGATCGTGACATTACTTCACGACGTGACCGTCGTACTTGGATTTTACGCGGTCATGAATTTATTTTTTGAAGTGGAATTAAACTCTCTGTTTGTAATCGCGATGCTAACAACGCTGGGTTACTCCGTTCACGACACCATCGTCGTCTTTGATCGAACACGCAGCAACGTGCTCGAGCTTGGTCCTGAACAGTTTGATAAGGCTGTTGATTTAGCAACTAATCAGACTATCGGTCGCTCAGTTAACACCAGCTTAACCACTATTGTTCCTTTGGCCGCGTTGCTGCTCTTTGGCGGGGATACGCTATTTAACTTTGTGGCGGCATTGTTGGCCGGAGTAGTAGTCGGAACCTACTCAAGCTTGTTTATCTCGAGCCCACTTTTAGTGACCTGGCACAGGTTTAACGAGCGTCGTAACAAATAAACGTTAGACCAGTAACTTGACAGCTTGTAAAGTGCGTGCTATGACTCTTAGTACGAAATCTTGACGTCATCAGATTAATATTGTATAGTTTATTTAACGTTAATCGTATGCCAGGGCATAAAATTCTAGACGAAGTACTGCACACGCAGAAAGAGTCTGATCTTCAGGCTTTTGAACCGGCACGACAAGTGCAGGAGCTACTTGAGTCTCTCGACAGCAGAGCCAAAAACGTCATCCAAAAGCGTTTTGCGCTGGATGGTGGTAAGCCAAAGACGCTCGAGAGTTTAGGAAAAAACTACGCGATAACTCGTGAACGTGTTCGTCAGATCGAGAATTTGAGCATTAAACAGCTCAAAAAAGGTAGCACGCAGCAGGTTGCGCAGGTCAATAAAATATTAAACGTGGTACTGAGCGAGGCCGGCGGGGTTATGGAACAGGAAGTCTTGCTGGACGCCTTGCTTGGTGACGATAAAACTTCAACGGGTAACCGCGCGGCACTTTTGTTTTTGCTGATCTTGTCCGATGAGGTCACACTTTTTAAAGAGACGAGCCGATTCAAGAACCTGTGGGCTTCAAGCCGCGCGGCCCACGAGCGTCTGCAAAATAGTATTAAAGAGATTGAGCAGGTCCTGTTAGCTAATGCAAAATCTCTAGTTCTTACGGAATTGGTCACTAAACTGGCTACGGCGGGATCTAACCTCAACGAGACTGAGGTTCGGGCGGCCGTGGCAGCATCTAAATCTATCTCGCAAAATCCATTTGGCGAGTATGGGCTTGTCACATGGAACGAGATAGTGCCTAAGGGTGTTCGCGATAAGGCCTATTTGGTTGTCCGTCGCGAGGGACAGCCAATGCATTTTCTAAAAATCACAGAGAAGATAAATGCGACAAAGTTTGATAGCCGCACGGCCTACCCGCAAACGGTTCATAATGAACTCATTAAAGATAAGCGCTTTGTGCTTGTCGGACGTGGTATGTACGCACTCAAAGAGTGGGGCTATCAACCCGGTACGGTAGCCGAGGTTCTTACTGATATTCTAAAAGAACATGGAGAGCCGATGGAGCGTCAGCAACTGCTGCAAGAGGTCATGAAACGTCGCATTGTCAAACGCAACACCGTTTTGATCGGCCTTCAGGATAAAACACACTTTGTAAGACTGGACGGACAGCGCTACGATCTAGTCTCACGGTAATGTAACTTCCCTAATGCCACTTTTCCAAGAGATACTGCAAGCACTTGCAGGCACCCCAGCACAAATTGTTGAGTTACTGAGCGACGGTTTTAGCCAGATCTGGCTTGTCGGTGTGCCGTATGTGCTTTTTACTATTTTTCATTGGTATTGGCGTGAGTACACGATCGGTAATTATCTTGGCGATATACGCTGGGTGAACCTAGCCATTCACGTCCCACCCGAAAACGAGCAGAGTCCAAAAGTCATGGAGGAGTTTTTTACGGCTATTCACTCGATCCACACTAATCCCAACTTTAACGATCGTTTTTGGAAAGGGCGCGTCCAAGAGTGGTTTTCACTGGAGATTTACGGTAAAGATGGCACGACCTATTTTGTGGTGCGCTGCCCGGACTATTTTAAAGACTT
>JAUYIX010000085.1 GCA_030688115.1 bacterium | reverse complement strand
AAAGCGGACATTAGAAAGTTCTTTGCAAGCATTGATCACGCTGTACTGATCAAGCATCTCCAGGCGTACATTCCGGATCTCGACCTGATGAAGCTCTTACAGACGATCATTCTTAGTTTCTCTACAGCACCTGGTAAAGGTTTGCCGCTTGGCAACTTAACTTCGCAACTGTTCTGCAATGTCTACATGAACAGCTTTGACCAGTTTGTTAAGCACGAGCTAAAAGTTCCGCACTACGTCCGGTATGCGGATGACTTTGTGCTGTTATCGCACGACCGAACTTGGCTCGAGAAACAGGTTGAGCCCATGCGTAACTTTTTGCGAGAGGAACTGAAATTAGAGATTCACCCCGACAAATTATGGATAAAAACGTTGGCGTCAGGTGCAGATTTTTTGGGCTGGGTACATTTTCCATACCATCGGGTGTTGCGCAGGAGTACTAAGTTAAGAGCGCAGCGAGCCATGTCGATGGGTACTCTCCAAGGAGCTTCGTCGTATATCGGAATGCTAGAACATGGAAATGCGCGTAAACTCCGTGATGATCTGCTGAATCGCTACTGGATTGAGCATACTGAATAGTTTTGTGATCATGCTTGCAAAGTGCATGCTACAGTTTAGGCATGAGCGATCATCAGGTTATAGAAATTATCGACACTCACTGTCATCTCGACGACAAAGCTTTTAATGAAGACCGCGTCGCAGTTTGGGAACGTGCACAAGCGGCCGATGTTGTCGCGATCGTAAATCCAGCGAGTAATCTGGACGACAGCCGCGCTACCGTAAAACTTGCTCACGAGACGGTCGGAGTTTTTGCGGCGATTGGGATCCATCCGCATGCGGCGGTTGAGATGAACGCTCAAAAACTAGCCGAAGCAGAAAAAGTCTTGGGCGAACTAAGCAAAGACCAAACCGTAGTTGCAATCGGTGAGTTTGGGTTTGATTCTAAAAATGGTTCTACCGAGGCGCAAAAACCGGCCGTACAGATGTTGCTCAAACTCGCACGAGCGCAAGAGCTGCCGATCATTCTGCACTGTCGTGATTTATACAAAGAGCTTTTTGCGACGCTCGATGAGGCCGGCTCAAAACACACCGGAGTCGTTCATAGTTTTACTGGTGGTCCGGCTGAGCTAGAACAAATCCTTAAACGTGGCTTGCACGTCGCCTTTGGCGGGATCGTGACCTTTGACAAAAAGACCGAGCAATTGCGCGAGGCGGCCATGCAATGCCCGCTCGACCGCATGCTGCTCGAGACCGACTCGCCCTATCTCACACCCGTCCCGCGCCGTGGCCGGCGTAACGAGCCCGCCGAGGTTGCGACGATTTGTGACTTTATTGCCAAGTTGCGAGGTATCTCGTACGCTGAATTAGCCCGCGCCACGACTCAAAACGCGCGACGCCTGTTTAGCCTCCCGGATGGCCTCGGAGCCCGCAAAACTCAATGAAACCCCACTCAGACAACATTATATTTTTTGACACAGAGTTCACGAGTCTGGACCCCTATAAAGGCGAGATTATTTCTATCGGCCTAGTGAAGCCCAGCGGCGAGGAGCTCTACCTTGAGGTCGAGCATCAGGGTTATGTAAATCCCTGGGTCAAAGACAACGTGGTGCCGCTTTTGGAGGGCAAGCCGCTGCCCCGCGAACGTGTCGCTCGAGAGGTTAACAAATTTGCTGGCGAGACAATGCCTTTTTTGGTCTCGTACGTGGTCGAGTTTGATGCGCCCTATCTCTATAAACTACTTGGTGTTACCGACGAGCAAACTAACAAGTCGCTGCCGTATCACTGGGTCGTTATCGACTTTGCCTCGCTCTTGTTTGGGATGGGTCGTAGTCCCGACAGCCTGTCTGGTTCTAAAAAAAGCGCCCTCTTGGCAGAACTCGGCATTGACCGGTCCGCCTATCGCGAGCATCACGCGCTCGAGGATGCCAAGTTACTGCGCGATATTTATCTTAAGCTGTTCGGGTCGTAAACAGCCTTTATTTGTAAACAGCCTTTGATTTTCGATTGCATCAATGTCGACCACATCTAGCAAAGCACAATCTGACCGCTACCAGCCACGTTTGATCGAACCCAAGTGGCAAGCCGCTTGGGACCAGGCAGATCTTTTTGTGCGTGAGCCCAAGGCAAAAAAACGCACAAAAAAATATGTGCTGGATATGTTTCCGTATCCGTCGGGGGAGGGCTTGCACGTTGGGCATGTCGAGAGCTATACCGCCTCCGATATCTTAGCTCGCTATTATCGCTCGCGCGGCTATAGTGTATTACACCCCATGGGTTGGGATAGTTTTGGACTGCCGGCTGAGAATTACGCGCTCAAAACCGGAGTTCATCCTCGCTTAACTACACAAAAAAATATTGCTACTTTTAGGCGCCAGCTTAAAAGTCTCGGGTTAAGTTATGATTGGTCGCGTGAGGTAACGACATCCGAGCCGGAGTACTATAAATGGACGCAGTGGATTTTTGTTCAGCTTTATAAAATGGGGTTGGCCTATGAGGCTGAGGTTGCAATCAACTGGTGCCCCTCCTGTAAAACCGGTTTAGCAAATGAGGAGGTGGTGAATGGCCTGTGCGAGCGCTGCGGCTCGATCGTTGGCAAAAAAAACTTACGACAATGGTTGTTACGTATCACTAAATACGCCGATCGGCTGCTGGAGGACTTGGACCGGCTCGACTGGCCCAAAAAGATCATCGAGATGCAACGTAATTGGATCGGCAAAAGCGAGGGCGTCGAGGTTGAGTTTGTGCTTGCCAACAGTAATCAGGACGCGCACTCCACGGGTGACACTGGGGCGCAGAGTCTTACCGTATATACGACTCGCGCGGATACGATCTTTGGCGCCACATATTTGGTTGTAGCACCCGAGCATGCTTTGGCGCGTGAGCTGGCTGCCCCTGAGCAGCGCGTAAAAGTAACGCAGTACATTGATGCGGCAGTCGCGCGACCGGAGCGAGAGCGCATTACCGCTAAACAAAAGACGGGGGTCTTTACCGGATCCTACGTTATCAATCCCATTAACGGGGCCAAGATACCTGTTTGGGTAGCCGATTATGTGCTGGTATCTTACGGCACCGGTGCGGTCATGGCGGTCCCGGCCCACGATGAGCGCGACTACGATTTTGCTAAAAAATACGACTTACCGATTACGGTTGTGGTAGAACCCGACGCGGTCGGTAGTCCGCGTCCGGAGACCTTTGACAAAAAGCTGGAGGCCGGCGCTTTTATTGAGGACGGGCGTTTGGTTAACTCCGGTGCTTTTGACAATTTGTCGAGTGCGGAAGCGCGTACAAAAATTGCAGGCCATTTGGCTAAAATAAAAAAAGGGCGCAGCGCAATTCACTATAAACTGCGCGATTGGGTATTTTCGCGGCAGCGCTATTGGGGCGAGCCAATCCCGATCGTACAATGTCAAAAATGTGGTGCGGTGCCGGTGCCCGAGGATCAGCTACCGGTGCGCTTACCGGAAGTTGATAACTACCAGCCAACCGGAACCGGCGAGTCACCATTGGCCGCGATCACAGACTGGGTCGAGACAACCTGTCCAAACTGCGCCGGCCCGGCCCGGCGTGAGACCAACACTATGCCGCAGTGGGCCGGATCGAGTTGGTATTTTTTGCGCTTTCCGGATCCGCACAATGCCGACGCCGCCTGGACCAAGGACTCGCTCAAGTGGTTGCCTGTGGATTTTTATATCGGTGGTGCCGAGCATGCGGTCTTGCATCTTTTGTATGCACGGTTTTGGGTTAAGGCCCTCAAAGATGCGGGCAAGCTTGATTTTGAGGAGCCGTTTACCACCCTACGCAACCAGGGCGTTATTTTGGCCGAGGATGGTCAAAAAATGTCCAAATCCAAGGGCAACGTGGTCAATCCTGACGATGTCATAAAGCACAACGGAGCCGACGCTCTGCGCCTATTTGAGATGTTTTTGGGTCCGGTCGAGCAAGGCAAAAGCTGGAGCGTGACCGGTATCGCGGGCCTGGTCAGATTTTTGGAGAGAGTCTGGCGGCTGCAGTTCAAGGTTGATCAAGCTACGCCCACGGCAGAACCCCTCAAAAAAGCCATGCACCGGACCACAAAAACGGTCACCGAGGACATTGAGGCGATTAGGTTTAATACGGCGATAAGCGCGCTGATGAAGTACACCAATGCGCTAACGGATGAAAAACAGATCTCACCGGAATGTTTTGAGCGGTTGGTCGTGTTGCTCTCACCCCTTGCTCCTCATATAGCAGAGGAGTTGTGGGAGCGTCTTGGCCATAAAACATTTGTTCAGTTGGAGCCATGGCCGGATTATGATGAGTCACTCTTAACAAGCAAAACCGTGACGATTGCCATTCAGGTCAACGGAAAGTTTAGGGGTAAAATTGACCTGCCGGTTGGTTCGTCCGAAAAAATTGTACTAGGGGAGGCCCTCAAGGCTGAGATGGTCGTACGTGCACTCGCCGGCCAGCAGCCCGCCCGTACTATTTTTGTAAAGGATAAAATAATCAACTTCTTGGTGTAGACTGTAGCTGATGCTAAAGGAGCTCAAAAGATATAGTATTAGTCCGCGCCGCGAGATCAAAGAGTTTTTAACGACGCTGGGCCTGCATGAGTTGGCGCAGGCGGCCATTAATATTTTTGAACCGGTCTATCTCTATAGCTTAGGCTATAGCATGTTCCAGATAGTTTTGTTTTACCTGGGGGTCTACTGCCTCTACTTTGTTGTGATGCCCTTTGGCGGCAAGGCAGCAAAGCGTTTTGGGTTTGAACACACCATGTCCGTCGGTATATTATTCTCGATTGGGTACTTTTTGGCCTTGATTGCGGTGCCGGCCTCGCCGGTATTTTTGTATCTAGCCATCGTCTTGTATGCGCTGCAAAAGACCTTTTGGTGGCCCGGTTACCACGCCAACTTTGCATTGTACTCGCGGAGTAAGGAGACCGGACGCGAGATTGGAGCGACACAGGTTATTTTTAGTATCACTGCTGCAGTCGGGCCGCTCTTAGGTGGACTCCTAGTCAACTACAGCAGTTTTACCGTGCTGTATGTGGTGGCGATGGGACTGATGTTAGCCTCGGTAATCCCAATTTTATCGACCGCCGAGAAGTTCAAACCAAGCAAGATAACCTGGCGTGAGCAGATGCGGTTTTTGTTTTGTCGAGCGTACCTGCGTAAAATTATTGCCGGCTTTGGTTTTGGAGAGGAGATTATTGCCTATACGGTCTGGCCGGTTTTTATTTATCTGCTGGTCGGTAACGCTCTTAATCTCGGAGCGCTGATTGCCGGTGCAACGGGTTTGACCGTTTTAGCTACGACGATTGCTGCCCGCTGGAGCGACTCGGAGGCCCGTCGCGACGTATTTTTGTGGGGCGGCCTGCTCAATACGCTCTCCTGGATCGGTCGACCGTTTTTGATCTGGCCTTTGGCGTTATTGGGTATTGACACTGTCTATCGGACCGGCAAGAGCCTGCAATTTGTACCGATGTACGCCAATGTCTACGACGATGCCAAGTCGCGCCACATCGTGCTTGAGGTGGTTGCCTTTGAGGGCGTACTGGTTCTGGGTAAAATCGTAGCGCTGGCACTGCTACTGGTCGTATTGCCGTGGTTTGGGTTTGCGGGAGCCTTTGCCTTGGCTGCGGTCGCGAGTTTGTTTTACTTTTTGTTTAAGTAGAACCGGACCCGGGGCTTGCGGGCCGGGATGCGCTGGGCAATACTGCTGGCATGGATATACATGACACAGCCATCAGTGATCTTATTGCAGCCGAGACCACACGCCAGCGCGAGGGTCTCGAGATGATCGCCTCAGAAAATTATCCAAACCGAACAGTTTTAAATGCACTGGGGTCGATCGCGTCTGCCAAGTATGCCGAGGGTTATCCCGGTAAGCGCTATTACGCCGGTAACGAGATCATCGACAAGATTGAGCAGTTGGCGATTGATCGAGCTAAAAAATTGTTTGGGGCTGAGCACGTTAATGTTCAGCCTTACTCCGGGTCGCCGTCTAATTTGGCTGTATACGTTGGACTGCTTGAGTTGGGAGATACGATCATGGGATTGTCGCTCACGCATGGGGGGCATTTGACGCACGGGCACAAGGTAAGTTTTACCGGCAAGGCTTTTAATGCTGTGCAGTACGAGGTCAATGCAGATACGGGTTTGATCGACTACCGGGCGGTGGCTGCATTGGCGCGTGCGGCTAAGCCCAAGCTGATTATCTCCGGCACGACGGCATATCCACGGATTGTTGATTGGCAAAAAATGCAGGCCATCTCTCAGGAGGTAGGCGCGTTGCACATGGTCGATATGTCGCACGTGGCCGGTCTTGTGGCGGCAGGTGTTGTGCCTAATCCTGTCCCGTATGCGGACGTCGTAACAACCACGACACACAAGACTTTGCGAGGCCCGCGCGGCGCAATGATTTTATGCAAGGCCGAGCACGCCAAAGCAATCGACCGGGCGGTTTTTCCCGGATTACAAGGTGGCCCGCACGAGAACACTATCGCAGCTATTGCGGTTGCTTTACATCAGGCCGCTCAACCTGATTTTAAGGAGTATGGGCGGCAGGTAGTTGCTAATGCGCGCGCTCTGGCAGAGCACTTGCAAAAAGACTTTGGTTATAAGTTAGTAAGTGGAGGAACAGATACGCATCTTTTATTGGTGGATTTGACCAATAAGGGTATCAGCGGGTCGCAGGCTGAGGACGCACTCTCTAGGGTTAGCATCACGGTTAATAAAAACACCATACCGGGTGAGACGCGTAGCCCCATGGATCCGTCCGGGATAAGGATCGGATTGGCAGCGCTTACCTCGCGTGGGGTGGTCCAAGGGGACATGCAAAAGATTGCCGACTGGATAAATACCGCCTTGTCTGGCGATAGTGCGAGTGAGCTCGACCAAGTCCGGGGCGAGGTCCAAAGTTTTGCCAAAGGGCTGCCATTGCCCGGAGTCGATAGCTAGATAATCAAGAGCGCAAAAAAGAGCCTAAAAAAAGTGTCCCGCGCATGATGCATGCTACGGGACAAATGGGCTGGGTTTTGGGGTTTAGGAGCTGTTAGAGCTCCCCATGACGCCCTTGACCCAGCTGTCAAGGGCAACCAGGTCGGTCTTGGGGATCACGAGGATCCCGTGCTTCTCGGCCAGGTCCTGGTCTCGCTGCTCGACGCTGCCACTGTAGAGGCAGACGTCCGGAGCCAACCGGGCGATCCGAGGCAGCAGCTCGGTGGTCGTTATCATGCCCACCTGGCGGTCGCACAGGACCGCCTCAAACCTGCTGGAGCCCGCTAGTACGCACTCCAGCTCGGCTCCGGTACGGACGACCATGGCCTCCCGCATAAATTGCGGGTGGTTTCGGCGGAGCACCCTAATAATTATTTCCTCGTCTTCGACGACTAAATACTTCATCGCTCTCTCCTTTTCCCTGTTTTTCCGAAAGTAAAGTGCACGGTTCATCCGTGCCAAAAACAAGCACAGCAAACGAGTAAGTATGCCGCATAGTTAGCAAAAAGTCAAATATAAGTTTTGGTGCCGGAGGAGGGAGTTGAACCCTCAAGGATTTCTCCGCACGATTTTGAGTCGTGTGCGTCTGCCAGTTCCGCCACCGCCTCGCTTCACTCGGCAACACCAAAAAAAAGTGTTCCTTGTTTTTTCTGATTTTCGCGGGGGGATTTTTTCTAAAGTGGAAAGGACATTTTTCTTTTTAGTGTTCGGCCCTCCAAGTATTCGGGCAGTGTGGCGGGGCGGAATGCGGACTCGGTTTTGCCAAAACTATTTTCTGGGGGAAAGGATTTGGCAAAACCTCGACTGAATTTTCCCGCCCGCAGAAAGGGGTCTGGGGAATAAATGCGGGCGGGATTTCGTTTTTTTTGACCGACAGGGTTTACAAAAAGCGGAATTGGTGGTACGTCCTATACATTATGAATAAACCTGAAGGGTACAAAATAAAATGTAAAAACGAAGACTTCCAGGTGACGGAAGTTTCTTTAATGCCTTCTCTCACATCCCAAAAGTCTCCTCGATTTACGTATTTTTGGCTTCAAAAATCAGGATTTACAACCTTCGATATCTTGGATTGTGTCAAGTCATTTTTTAATCTTAAATTTGAAGATGTTGCTAATCAGGGACTAAAGGACGAAGACGCAATTACAGAACAACTTTTTTCTATAAAAAAGGTTTTAAATAAAAAGGATATTACGGCTTTCAATAAAAAGTATGGAGCAGGAAGTCAGTATGCTCTAATCAAACATGTTATTGGCTATGGAGACAAACCAATAAAAGAGCGGATGTTGCACGGGAATTCGTTTAGCATTGTAGTTAGAAATCTGGAAAGCAAGGTTGCGAAGAACCTTTTAGATTATCTTTCAACTCACAGACACCATCGGTTCATAAATTATTACGATAATCAAAGATTCGGAATGCCGGGTGGGCCTTATAACACTCACTTGATTGGTGAGGCAATAGTTAAAAGAGATTGGATAGAGGCCTATAGGCATATAAAAGCTACCAACAATATTTTACCTAGCTTTTTCCCAAAATTGGAAAATGTTGTTAATTATAAAGAAGTTTTTAAAAAAATAAACCCCAAAAAAGTTTCTTTCTTTATTTCTTCATACAATAGCTTTTTTTGGAATAATCAGACTTCCTTACTGATTAAAGATAATGCAAAAGCAAAAAAGCATCATTTTGAAAATGTTGGGAATTTATATTTACCAACAGCGCATTCATTTCAGTGCCCGTATATTTGCGAGGTAAACGGGTACAAATTCGAGGACGAGAAATTTACAGTCAAACGAAAAGTTGAAAACAGAAATGTCGTGGTTGCGACTACAATATATGCTGACAACATAGAAAAAGACGAGCTACACAAGAACAAGAAAAAACTAACCATTTCGTTTTTTCTGCCTACCGGCAGTTATGCCACCATGATAATTAAACAGATTTTTCTAAAAATTCAATAAATTATGAGTAAAAATATTGAAATTGGAATACGAGGTTCATTGTCCAAAGAAAAATTTGGTGATTTAGTTAATCTATTTGAAACGAAAGCAAAAAAGATAACAGAGAAAAACAGAATTTTGATCGATTATTCAACTTTCCTAGAAGGCGGCGTTGAGAATAGGAATAAAGATATACGATTGCGAGTGACAAATGGTATTCCTGAGATTATCGTTAAAATTGGTGAATGGGGAGAAGCTGAGCAAAGAAAAGAACTTTCAGTTATTACAAAAGAGGGAGCGTTCGATACCCTCGTTGAGATTTTTGGCGCACTTGGATTCTGTAAAGGAATGCTATGTGTAAGAAAAAGTAAAGTCTATGAATACAAGGACATTGAATTTGCGCTCGTAGAAGTGCCGGGACACAGTTATTACTACGAAGCAGAGAAGATGGCGCACGAAAATGAAGACGCCGATAAAATAATTAAAGACATAGCGGATGTTTGTAAAAGCCTTGGTCTTGAGGTATTTAATAAGCAACAATTTTTTGAATATATAGATACTCTTAACAAAGAATCTAATGAAATTTTTGAGTACAAAAACCATACCTCAAATTATTTCAAAAATAGGTTCAATTTGTAGTGTAAAAAGAAAAACGAGCGACAGGGTCTAGTCTGCCACTCGTTTGTGATTGTTTTCATCCATGATGACCTCTCACAAAGACTTTCCCGCGGATAATCTTATGTGCTGGTCTGTTGTGGATGATAGCGTGTCGAGCAAACTCCTGGCCACAGGAAGGGCATTTTAGATCGCCTTTGGTGTAATCCGACATGATCATGTCAGCGTAACACTTTATGAGCGTTCCTCCACCCTCCTTTTTATAGCGGTAGAGCTGTGTTGTGCATTTAGCGCAATGCACTGCGATTGTGTATGTTTTTCCCATGATAACCTCCTAAAATGACGCCTTGATCGCGTCGAACTTCGGAGGACATACTCCAACGCAAGCGTTACACGAAATGCAGTTATCAGTAATAACCGCGAGTGGTTTTTTGTCTGTTCGACGAACCATTGAAAGAGCATCGAATGCGCAGGAGTGAATACAGATTCCGCAACCCGTACATCTCTCCTCAACCACGACCGGACGAGGCGACGAGAACTGGTGTTCGCCAGTTTTTTCGAGCGTGAGTCCAATGAGATCTTTGACCGAACTGTACTTCGGGTTCTCATCGAGAAACCTCTGTAAGCCAGTTGTGATCCGTCTAAAGACCCTCGGACCCTTAAGTGCCGGCGCAGTGTAAAGCTGAACCGCACTTGCGCCTGCCATCAGCATCTGGACTACATCATCAGCGGTGAAAACTCCACCACAGCCGACGACTGGGATGCTAAGCGTCTCCGAAAGCTGATGTACGCACCATAGAGCGATGGGGAAAATTGCTTTTCCAGTCACTCCGCCACCTCCGCCCTTGATTCCAAGTTTCGGTTTGGCAGTTTTGGTGTCGATCAACATTCCAGGACCTACGCTGTTCGTACAAACGATAGCATTGGCTCCCAGTTCTTCCGCTCGTCTTGCCATCGAGATCAGCAAGTTCGAATACGACAACTTGATCCAGATCGGTGTTGTCGTAACGCCACGCACCTTTTTCATCAGCTGCTCCAGATGAAGTGCGTCAACGTTCAGATTCCCGTGCAGTGCCCCAGAATGAGAGCAGGAGATGTTGATCTCGTAAGCATCAACGCCAATCTCGTCAAAAGCACGGATCAGATAGCAACAACTATCCAAATCTCGTCCAGAGATCGAGATGATGACGGGATAACCCGTTTCCTTGACTTGGCGGACGCCGTGATCTCGCCAATCTGTCCACGGATTTTCGTTGCCCCACTCGCAGTTGAGCATATTATCCTGACCAAAAACTGCGTAGCGCGGGACGGTAATTCTTGAACGTTCCGGCGGGACATGTTGTTTGAGCGACCGGGTGACCATGCCCGAACAGCCATACGGTAGAGCTCTTAGAAAGAACTCTGGCGTTTCGGTAATGTACCCTGAAGCCAGCAACAACGGCGTTTGTAGTTTCAGTGTGCCAACTTGTGTCTTGAGAGACATGACTACCCTCCTTTCTTGGTTAGGTGTGGTTTCAGAACTGCAAGTATCTCATCCAGCACCGAAGATTCTCCGGCTTCAGTAATTTCAATCACTGAAGTGAACAAAGACCTCCGTTGTAGGATTGTTTCGATCTCGCTTTTGGCTGTCGCAACTCTCTTTTCTATCTCTGCCGAACTTTCCGTTTTTCTCACAACAGAAAGCCTTTTATGGAGCAGAGAAAAATCAAAAGTCACAAGTCCGATAGCGAAAATCTCTGGGTTTATTCCGAGCGCTTCCAGTAAATTGTCTGGATGTAACTCGGTCAACTTTGTGTGCGAACTCGGGAGCAGGTCTTCTTTTCTGAGGCCATAACGATGACCAAAGAGGTCTTGGACCAAGACAAGCTCGCCGAATACAGCCATCTGATTGAATTCGGGAAACGAGACATTGATTCTGTTTCCGTCCTGTTGTTCATTTGAACGCAGAGGACGAGTTGTGAACCATGCCAATTCCTGAAAGTGCGGATAAGTCTGCAGTAGACATTTCTTAATGAAGCCCTTGCCGATTCC
>JAUYIX010000083.1 GCA_030688115.1 bacterium | reverse complement strand
TCGCGCACCAACTGCTCGTCTTTAAAACTATCCTCACCTCGCAAACCATAATTTACGTGCGCAGCATGCACGGTCAACTCACGCTCCCCGCTCAACGCCGCCACGAGCTCAAGCAAAACCATCGAGTCCGCCCCGCCCGATACAGCAACAACAATCGTATCGCCTCGCGCAAAGAGCGACTTATTAAACCGCTTTTGAACCTGACTCTCAGCCATTACTTTTTGTCGTCGGGCTTTTTAGTATCGTCTTTTTTGGCGACAGTCTTGGCTCTGGTTTTGGCCGCGGACTTCTCCTTGGCTCTGACCTCTGAGCGCTCTTTGTGCTTTTTCTCGTCCAAAAGAGATTTTTCAGATTTCTCTCCCATTATCTCCGGAACGACTACATCATCAGCGCCGTCAGCTTTATCGGCCAGTTTTTCCTCTTTTTTGGCAGCCATCTGTTCCATCTCCTCGATTGAGACTTTTTTGCGCTCCTCGGTAACCTCAAGCTTAATTCCGGCACGCTCGGCCTCAACCGCTTTGAGCGAGAGACCAAGGCGATGCTCGTTGGGTTCTATCGACAATATCTTAAGCTGTTTTTTATCACCGGCAGCAAGGATCTCGGCCGGATCTTTGATCGTTTTAAGCGAGACCTCCGAGATGTGTACCAAACCATGGATGTCATCATCCAGCTGCACAAAGGCACCAAACGGGGTGACCTTAGTGATCGTGCCCGTGACCTCCTGGCCAACCGAGTAGCGCTTAATCGCATCCAACCAAGGATCGCGCTGGAGTTTTTTCATGGATAGAGAAATACGGCTACCATCCAGCCCGATAATAGTTGCCTGAACAGTTTGTCCGACCTTAAGAATATCGCGCGGATCATCGATACGCTGCCAGGCCATCTCTGAGATGTGCACCAGTCCTTCAAGATCATCAAACTGAACAAAGGCGCCAAAGTCCACGATGCCGGTAACTTGGCCCTCGACGATGTCGCCAACCGACAATTTGTCAAAGAGGTCCTTCTTTTGCTCAAGTTGAGCGGCTTTTTCCGAGAAGATCAGTTTTTCTTCGGCCGGATCAGCATCAAGAATTTTAAGTTGAAATGTCTGACCAATGTAGCTTTGCAAGCGCTCAAGAATACGTTGCTTGTCGCCATCCTCAACGCGCGGATAATGCTCAATGGTTAGCTGTGAGACCGGTACAAACCCTTGTACACCCTGGTAGACCACGATCAGGCCTCCTTTGTTAGCCTCAAGGATCTTGACGTCGAGCACGTCTTGGGTGGACATTTTTTCTAGGACGGTTTTCCAAACGCGCTCACGGCCGGCACGACGGAATGACAACTCGAGATCGCCGTTCTCGTTCTCGAGCTCAACAACGGCCGCCTCGATCACATCTCCCGGTTTTAATTTAGAGTACTCATCAAGTTCGTCAAAAAGTTCGCGGCCGCGCACCACTCCGGTCCCGTACCCCTCCACCGAGAGTCGTACCTCATTGGCCCCGCGGTCTACCACGAGCGCCTTGACCGTGTCACCGACTGTCGGGATCTCAAAAGCTTTTGGCTCTTGTTCAAAGAGCTCTTGCATGCTGCTCGCATCATCCGGGAGTTCTACCTTGATGATCGGCAAATCGGGTAAAACGCGTTTTTTTGTTGAGGCATCCTCGTCCAAAGAGCCGCTCATAGCATCGCGCCCGCGGGGACGTCGGCCTCTAAAACCGCCCGGACGACCGCGCGTTGGCTTGACTACTTGCCCAAGACCGGCATCACCACTACCACTGCCGGCTCCACGATCAATCGAGGTTTGTAGCTTTTGTTCACTTGGGTTTGGGCGGGCCATAAATGCAAAGGAGGCCTGTTTAAGGGTAAACACTGTCTCGAGGCGGTTGGCCATCCGCGCGCAAGCCAGGATCTACGGTGACCGTAGATAATAGATATGTAGCGACCAGGCTAGCGCCCTATCGGGAGGACGTCAAGCCCATGTATCAGTCCAGGATGTATCTGAACTTATGCAGCCCCTGGCCCTATGAGGCTATTTGGACGGTCGTCTCAAATGGACAGCCCACCAGGTTGGCCGGTGAGGTTTGCAGGGTAGAACAGCCGCCAATCAAGTAGGTCGAGTTAAAAATGTCCTCGATCAGGTAGGCCGTGTAGGTCGCACCGCCCGGGGTGGCTTGCTGCTGCCGGCCCTCGACGGCGCTGAGCTCCGTGGCCTGTTGTCCATTAAGGATCACAGCTTGCTCGGTAATGTCGTTAGCCAGACCTGCGCCGGCCGGAACCTGCACGAGGGTTGTGGGTAGTTCTGCCGGAAAAGCGAACAAACTAATATCGCGCTGGCTCGGACCTCCCGTGCCACTGGATTTATAGACGATTACACAGCCGGCCGGTTCTGCCGCTCCCGCCGCAAAAATACCTACACGCAGACGCTCATTTGTGGCGTCCTCTAACGGTAACTCCTGGACGGTATAGTCGCTCGGATGCTTAAAGGTCAAGCGATTTTCTTGGTTGGTGTAAGTGCTCCAACCTGCGGTCAGCGCGTCAGGCGTAATTCCGTTGGCTGTTGGCGCAGTGCTAATCCCCGTCGTTGTGGTTGGGGTAGAACCAGTCGGCGCGGGCGTGTCTGTCTGTAGCGCTGCTAACTCTGCCTCAAGAGTACTAACGCGCGACTCCAGCTGTGCCTTATCAGACTCGCTCTCATCAAAGCGCGGACCAAAAACAAGCAGATCACCGATAAAATATCCCGCCGCGCCTCCGACGAGCAGACCGACCAAAAGCATCACGATCACCAGAGCGATTGAGCTTTTGGGCTTTGGCGACGGAGTAAAAGTATTTTGCTGTTGCGGTTGCGGCAGGCCGACCGCTCCGGGTTGCGGCGTGGATGTGTAGGGATTGTTGTAAGGCTGGGAAGTTTCCATAGCCGGATTGTACCATGGTACTATCATCAGCATGAACATCACCTGGCACGGACAAGGCATGATCAAAATTATCGGCAAAACCGATCTGCCGGTCACTATCGTCGTAGACCCTTTTAGCGAGCGCGAGACGGGCCTCCGACCACCGCGACCGGAGGCGGACGCTATCCTTATTAGTAGCGATCGTCCCGAGTCAGCAAATATAGACACGATCCAGGGACAACCGGTCATCATCAACTCGGCGGGCGAGTACGACGTTAAGGGCGTCACGGTCCGCGGAATCCCGAGCTACCACGACGCGGAGCAAGGCAAAAAATACGGTGACAACACGATCTTTTTGATTCAGTTTGAGGGCATGAGTCTGTGCCATCTGGGCTGTCTGGGGCACGCCTTGAGCGAGCGCCAAATCGATGATATCGGCGACTGCGACGTTCTGTTTGTACCAATCGGCGGTGACCGGACCATGGATACCAAGACGGCTATTGAGGTCATTAACAAGATCGAGCCACGCATGGTTGTGCCAACGCACTACGCCATCCCCAAGCTCAAATACAAACTGGCTCCGGTAGGGGCTTTTCTTAAGGAGATGGGCGTGGCTCAGGCCGCGCCTGAGCCACGCCTCAAGCTAAAAAAGAGTGACCTCCCCGGGGAGGAGACGCGCGTTGTTCTACTTGCAAAAGAGTAAACCATCTCACTA
>JAUYIX010000080.1 GCA_030688115.1 bacterium | reverse complement strand
ATACGACAAAAAACCGATCGCTAGGATGCTCACAAAGAGGAGCGTGGTCAATCGGTAATTTTTGATGAAGGCCAAAGAGAATTTGGCGACTGCGGAGACGCGTTGCATGAGAGGAGATGTTACGTGCTGGGCGGCCACTTGTCCAGCCTCCTAGGCGAGCCACCGGGGGCGGCGCGCCCACTTGGGCCCTATAGCTTGCCAAACTTATTCTCGAGCTGCATCCAGTAGTTGTCGATCCAACCTTGCTTAATGTTGTCGTGCTCAGCCTCCGGGACGTCCTCATGTGTAAAGTCGATGCGGGTGCCGCCGGGGACTTCGGTAAGTTCATATTTAATCTTAGAGAAATATTTGGGTGGCCAGTTCTCCCCGCTACCGCGCCACTTTTGTACAATGATTTTGTTGGGCACGAGCTCAAGGTTTTTGCCTTGGATGTAGCCATCGTAGGCTGTAAACGACCCTCCAACCTCGCTGCTCATTTTTGCCGGTGAGTCGGTCAACTCGCTATGGAGCTTTGAGTCCATTAGAGTTTGATAAACCTGCTCAGGGGTGGCCTTGATCGAGATAGACTGTCTGATTATTTTGCTCATTTTTATATTTTATCATAGCTCGATTTTGCGACCAATCGTTTGCCAATACTCCTTCAATGATCCATAATATAGAGACTTCCCATGAATAAAAAGACAGTAACTATTATTGCGATCGGACTTTTTGTAATCATTATTGTGGTTGCCACAGTATTTGTGTCGCGCACCAAAACTAAGCAAGGCTCTTCGAGTTACTCGGCGGCAGCGACTGAGACGTATGCCGAAGACTTTTCTTCCGCAGCATTTAGAGATGCCGGTAACACGACGGCAGATTGGGACACTGATCGCGGGGTTTTGACGCTGCCGCGCACGGCGGGTGCGTTTTACTATGCGGATGAGAGTACAGAGGGTCTTGAGACCGTATTCTCGCCGAGTATCGGCAATGCTCCACTGCCTATGACGGTGAGCTTTGACTCACTGGGGCAGCCCTATGTTGCATTTAGACACTACGACTTTGACACTGACCTAGCACAAGTTCTGGTTGGCCATTGGGACAGAGCAACCGGGGCTTGGGTTAAAGCGGATGGCTCGGCTGGATTCGACCAGTTTGGGACGACTAATCGAGGTGCATTTGGGGACCTGGATCTGACCAGCAACGATGAGCCTGCTGTTGCCTGGCACGAGTATGACTCGGGCACAACTACGCATAGCTACTTCTACACTCGCTGGGACTCAGCGCAGGGTGCTTTTGTTAAGGCCAACGGATCGCCGGGCTCTGATCTAGTAACAACGGAAACATTGGATCCATTGGAAGGGGCGCCGCAAGAACGCTGGGTAGACCTAGAGCTGGACTCACAGGGTCGACCAAACATTGCTTTTATGAGCTGGGATAGCACGGGCAGCGATAGTGAGACCTCTTTTTTGCGCTGGGACGGCAGTGCCTACTCGAGCATTGGCTCTGCTAACGTCAGCAACAACTCTGGAGATACTGATGAAATAGTCGCAAGCTTCATAAATAGACCGGAGATCGTATTAGCGCTAGATAGCTCCGATAGACCGTACATCCTGTGGGTTGATGACACGGCCGGCGTTAACGACATGTTTTTAGTCTACGGAGACAGCACAACTAACAACTGGAAGGACATCACGGGAGCGCCTTATAGTGAGGCTTGTTTAGGCACAACCTGTTCTGCCACCAACCTAACCTCAACTGCAAGCGCTGGAGTATTGGGAGGTGATATTTACTTTAATTCTCAGGGCGACCCGGCTGTGGTCTGGTCCGAGCTTGGCTCAACAACATTAACCGAGATATTTTATCAGCGCTGGGATAGCGCAACCTCTACCTGGCGAGGAGCGGACGGCAGCGCCGGAGCCCAAGAGGCTACCAGCAGTGCGGTAGTTGCCGCAGCTGGCGGTGCCCGCAACCCCTCAGTACGCTTTGACACACGTGATTATCCGGTAATATCTTACGACGCATCCGATGTTTTTTTAAGTATTGATGTATTTGTAACCCGCTGGAACGGCACCGTGTTTGCAACCGTTGATGGGGCTACGCCAGGAGCCACTAACGTCACTAATTATGGATCAACCGGGCTTAACTGGAGAACGCCGCTATTAGCGCTGGATGCGCTGGGCAACCCGGCCATGACTTGGAAGTTAACATCGCCATCCTTAATGCTCGGGTTCACCCACTGGCTAGAGCCTTGCGAGGCGAGTAGCACGGCTCAATCTACAAGTGTTATCACGTCCCAAGAACCCGTCCTCTCAGCTACTCTCGAGACGGACGCTACTACCAACGGAGGTACAATTACCTACCAACTCTCAAACGATGGCGGTCTGACCTTTAGCAATGTCACACCGGGTACCCCGCATGTCTTTGAGACGATTGGCAGTGACGTCAAGTGGAGATCCGACATCACGCGCGGCTCCACCCCGGGTGCTTGCCCTGTCATTGACGCATTGTCCATCAATGCCTCTACAAGCCCCATCGTCAGAATCGACAGTGCCACCCCTACCGAGCAGTCAATCAAGATTAGTCGCATTAGGTTCCCAGAGACAGGCAGTAGCCCAGTTGGCCTAATTGCCCGCAATGACATCTACGCCG
>JAUYIX010000072.1 GCA_030688115.1 bacterium | reverse complement strand
CAACTGCGCGTAGATAAATGCGCGTAGCTTTTGTTCATAGCGGATACTCGCGCCACCTGATGAGTGGCATTATTCGGGTAGAGACCGAGCTCGTACTTGCGTTGCAAAAAAAAGGTCACGTGGCTGAGATTATGCAATGGGACGAGGACGAGCACAAAGCCTTAGTACAACAGCAGTACCGGCGTATTGTTCGTCCCGCCTCATCGGTCTATCGCCAGGTGCGTGACTTTATTGCCGCCGGTCAATATGATCTGGTGGTTTTTCAGGGGGTGGGCTATCCGGAGACTCGAGCATTACCTTGGCTTAAGCGCGAGACCGAGGCACGTTTTGTCGTGGTTCAACATGGTTGGCCACTTTATAGTCCCGCTACGCGCCTCCTCGTAAACGGATACATGCAAACCATTGGCCAAGCGCTCCTGGCAGAGGCGGATGCCGTGGTGGCGGTCAGTAATTATGTTAAATCCCATCTGAGCTCGTTTGTAACCCCGGATAAGATCGAGGTTATTTATCCCGGAGTCGACACTACGCGCTTTGTTCCGTCCAAGGCTAAGGCAGAACTGCGCCAACGCTATGCGATCCGACAACCCTACGCACTCTTGGCCAACGGAAAACTGGCAGCCCACAAAAACATCGCAACCCTATTACGCGCACTGCCCGGCCTGCCGGACAGCGAACTCCTTTTAGTGGGCAGAGGCAGTGACACAAAAGAGAAGCTTTACCAAGAGATGGCACGTAGTCTCAGAGTTGCAAACCGTGTGCGATTTATGGGCTCGCTCCCCAATGAGCAACTTCCGGCGCTATATAATGCGGTTGATCTGTTGGTTCATCCGTCAAAAAGTGAGTCGCTTGGAATTGTCTTGTTGGAGGCGCTGGCCTGTGAGACCCCGGTTGTAGCGGCAGCCGTTGGCGGTATTCCCGAGCTGGTTACCTCAAACTTTAATGGCACGCTTTATCATGACCCAAAAGATGTAACGGCTTTGACACGGGCGATCCGTGCGCTGCTGGACCAACCGCAGCAGCGTAGCGAGCTGGGCAAAAATGGCCGCGCCTTTGTAAAAGCCCGTTTTGATTGGAGCGCGATTATTGATCAATATCTGAGCCTCTTTGAGCGACTTCAAGCGCGGCCCAGGATCGCGCAGCCGCAGGAGACGGGCGTATTTGGGGCCTTTGCCTAGACCCTAGACCTATATTCGGCAGGCCTTGTACCCCACACCATGAATCGTGTGTATCAATTTTCGGGCGCTACCAAAAGGCAGGTCAATTTTTTTACGCAAATAGCGAATATGGACCTCGATCGAGTTGGTAAACTGGTCCGTAGCACTGTCCCAGACGTGTTCCAAAAGCTCACTGCGGGTCACCACGCGTCCCTGATTACGGACCAAATACTCAAGCAACATAAACTCTTTACGGGTCAAGGTAATCGGTTTGCCGGCGCGCGTTACTTGATACGCCTTGGTGTCAATCGCCAAATCATCCAGATGAACCACGTCGCCTTGCCAAGCGGTTTGTCGACGACTAATCGCGCGAATACGCGCCAGTAGCTCGTCAAAAGCAAATGGTTTACACATAAAGTCATCCGCCCCTGCGTCCAGCGCCCGAACCTTAGTTTGCAGGTCGTCAACCACCGTCAGCATAAGCAGTGGCGTTTTGACCGATCGATCGCGCAGCTCCTGCGTCAAACTGATCCCGTCTCGGTGGGGCAACATGTAGTCACACAAAATAATGTCATATTGGTTGACCGAGGCGTTAAAAAGACCCAGCCGGCCGTCGTCGACGATATCAACCGCAAAGCGCTGGCGATGTAAACCGCGCTCAATAAACTTTGATATCTCTGGTTCGTCCTCTACAACAAGTATCTTCATGGCTATACCGTATGCGCTAATCCTTAAATACATGTGAAGAATTTGCAAGTTCTGCCGCTCCGGGTGTGGTATACGTGGGGAAAAGCCCTCTTGGGTGCTACAATCCAGCTCAGATGCTCAAAAAAATCTACCAAAAACTAACGACGCGGCTGGATCGACTCAAAGAGCGGCACGAGGCTCACAAGATCTCCGCAGCGCATTTCTATGTCTCTCTGGTAGGGTTGCGTGTATTGATTCAGTTGCTGATATTGCCTCACTTTTTACTTCTCGGCCCCTTTAAAACTTTTACCGAGTTTGCTCGTAAGGACGAGCAAGGCTCTTGGATCGACTCATATAATGATTTTATCGTGGCCAACCGAATCTCTGTTACGGGGATTATCGCCTTGGTTCTTATAGCTATTGTAGCGATCACCGTGTTCATCTATCTGCCAATCATCTATATTTAAGCTATGCAGCAAAGGATTTGGGTGCCCTCACGGTTTATTGCTTGGCTTGTTATAAGTTTGGCGCTGGCTGTGGCGGGGTTTTGGTTGGGCGGCGTGATACAGACGGTGATACTTGTCCTGGCACTATTGCCGCTCCTGGCCTTGACACTGGCGGCACTCGCGCGGCGGCGTCCGAGCGTGGCGCAGGCCGCTGTGGTTACCACTCTTTTGCTGATCAGTACCGCTCAAACGGCATACGCGCTTTGGGTCGTGACCGCAGGACTCGGGGCGGTTTTGTTTTTTGATGCTCTGATGCGTACCGCGCGTGCGCGTCTCGAGTCCAGTGTACCGCTCTCCAGTAGCCTTGTACGCATCGAGCGGCTAAATCGTGAGGAGTTAATCCAGGCTGGTGACGTGGGGCTGCATGATCGCGTCGTGACTCGACCGGGAGAGCACACCGCCGTAGACGGGCGTCTCTTGAGCGTTGACGGCATCGTTTTTGATTTACACGGTGTCAGGACGCAGCCGGTTGCGGTTGGTGAGCTGATCCCTGCCGGGACGCTCGCCAAAACGCGCCTAGTCATTAATGCACTCACCGTCGGGCAGAACACCACAAGCGCGACCCTGCGTAAAATTGTTCAGCAACTCGCGCGTGAGATTCCGCCACAGCTTGGTCGCATGGAGCGAACCCTATTTATTGTCCAGGTGGTCTGGAGCGTATCGATGATCGGCTGGTGGATTGCGGTTGACTATCGACTCTCAATATCACTTATAGCGCTAACCGGCGTTTGGTGGTTGGGCAGCGTGGTTGGTCGACTGAGTTGGTTGGCACAGTTGGCGCGCGGCGCTGAGCAAGGCGTGGTCATTAAAACCTGGGAGGCTGTGCGCCGCGCGCGGTATCTCAGGGCGGCGCTGCTCGACAAGACCGGAACGGTTACCACCGGAGCGCCCGATATCGTACAGGTTCTGCCGCTACAAAAATTGGCGGTTGAGGATGTTATTAGGATCGCCGGTGCGCTAGAGCAAACCATAGACCATCCGATTGCCAAAACGATTAAACGCAGCGTGGCGGCTCGTCGGTTATCTCTTCCGGAGGCCGACTCGGTGACGGTTATCCCTAGCCTCGGAGTGCAAGGGGTCATCCAAAATGAGTCTTTTATCGTCGGTAACGCGCATTTGCTGCGTGAGCGCGGGATTGATGTTCCGGAGGCGTTGCATCGCCAGACCAAGATGCAAGAGGCGCAGGGCGCTACAATTGTCTATGTTGCCGGACCGCGTGCCGTGCTTGGAGCACTTGTGCTCAAAGATGTGGCGCGCTCCTCCGCTAAACCGTTGATCGACACACTGCGCGGGCACGGATTTGCCGGTGTTCATTTGTTGTCGGGCGACACGGTCCAGGTTAGCAATGCGGTCGCGGCCTCGGTGGGCATCAAGCCCGAGGACGTTTTTGCAAATATGCATGCGGATCGCAAACGGCAACACGCCGCTCGGCTACCTAAACCCGAGACGCTCAGCGTCGGAGATCCGCGGACCGATAAAGCCATGTTGGAGGCATCCGGCTTGGGCATCGGTTTTATGGGGTGGGGTCCCTGGCTGGCAGAACCGGCCGTCCAAGTAATCATACGCGCCCCCGACCTCATGTTGGTTTGGCATTTTTTAAAGACCGTTAAGCACATCCGACGGGTTTGGCTGTACGTCCCAATTGCGGGCGGACTGCTCAGTTTGGCAAGTCTTGGCCTGCGCGTAGTTTTGTAGTTTCTTTAAACCTAATTTCTATTCTTGGTGAGCTTATCCTTACAACGATACCAAGACTGCGGCCGCCGCGACTTGTGCCAGTAAAAACCCATCCACCGGCAACGGCAAAAGTAGCAGCCCTCCGGCTGTCACCGTGGCGGCCGCAATCACTGCGCGCTGGCCCTCAAAGCCGGGCAGGATTAACGCGATCACCGCCACTACTGCCGCAGCGACAGCAACCAACTGCACGACTCGGTCCGGCTTGCTGCCGGCCGGAGCAAAATCTCTGATAAAAATGCTGCGCAGGGTTGGCAATAAAAGACCGATAGTTGCGGCGATGAGCGCGGTCTGGGGCGTCAGGATGGATACCAAAAGCGCGCTGCCGACGATCGCGCTTGAGAGGGCCAAAGGACGTGTATGCTCTTTACTGGAAAAAGCCACGCGCCAGCGCGAAATAATAAAGCGATTCCAGGCCGGCCAAAGCAATCGGGCTACCTCAAACATGAGCGTCACTCCCATAAGCGCTACCGCAATCACGATCGCGGCCGGCCGCGAGCCGGCCGCGTATACCAAGACGGGCACTATCGCAACAAGGGGGAGTAGCGCATAGAGATTTTTAAGGGGTGTTCTACCGAGGGCAACGATAATCACTCCGCTGACACTCAAAATGATTGCGGGCGGGGCGGCGACCAGAGTAATCAGCCCGGCAACCGTTCCAAGGAGTAAAAAGCCCAGCTCCAGTTGTTGTTTAAACCGCGCGGCCGCTCCACCTGCCTCACGCCTCGAGCCACCACCGGCCTCACCAATGATTGCGCTAAATGGCACAAGCGGAACGGCCGATCCGATATAGAGTGCTAACATGCTTGCCATCATCAGGATCGACTCGGAGATGGAGATCTCAACCGGGCTGATAGTCAAATCTCCGCTGATCACAAAACGGGCCAGCCAAATAACCAACACACCACGCACCAGCGCTAACGCGCGCGCGGCTACCTCCGGCACCTGTGGCAACCGTGCCGCACCCAAGACATAGCTCAGTGCGAGCACAAACCCCATTTGCAGCCAATCAACGTTCATGCCCAAAGCATAGCGCAGCGGGACGTACACCGCTACAATAGCGGCATGCGACAAAAAGGTTCGACGCAAAAATCCGGAATCATTTTTAGAGTGATTATCATTGCTCAACTGTTTGTGGTCGCTTACATCGCAACCTATCTGTTGCTCAATGCTCCGGCCTATTACAAACAGGCGCGCTTTGCCGTGAGCGGTAGCGACCTGAGCAGTGAGCTTACAGGTCAGTACGTGCCGCTCGAGACCGTGCAGGAGCTGTCAGCCAGTTTGGAACAAGTTCAGCCAAGTCGGTTTCCGGGTATTGAGGTTGTTGTCGACCCCTCGCTCTCGTTAGGGCCAACATCCGGTCGATCGCAAGCCGCACCGGCCGAGCCCCTAATCCCATATGTTGACCCCGATCTGTTTGTCCCATACACCGTCACCGTGCCGCGCATCGGTGTACGCGCTCCGTTAGTTGGTATCTCGGTTAATACAGAAAAAGAGCAGCAAGCCGGCTTAGCCAAAGGTGTCATACATATCGCGGAGACTCCTGAGCCGGGAGAACCCGGCAATGCCTTTTATGCCGGTCACAGTTCTGACTATTTTTTTAAGTCCGGATCGTATAAGACGGTCTTTGCGTTGTTACCGCAACTCAAAAAAGGTGACTACTTTATCTTGACCAGCGACAGTACGGCGTACTACTACACGGTCAACGAGACGGTAATCACCGGTCCGGATGACACCAGTGTCATGACCCGCGGGGCGGGCCAGGAGAAATTGGCCAGCCTACAGACCAGTTACCCGGTTGGTACGGCAAAAAAGCGTTTTGTTGCGATTGGTAAGCTCTCCGGTGTTGCAGACGCGACTAAACTCAAGCGCTAGCCTGCGCGTTGTGTGGCTCGCTCACAAGCTTGGTCTGACACTTTTGCATTGACAAAACTCTCAATAGAGGGTAAACTAACGGTACTAACTTCCTAGTGCTTCTTATGCCATACGCTTTGCCGCGTGTTAATCGTCGAGTTCGGGTGCTGACCGTTATGCCGCTGGCACTTTTGTTTATTGCACTTGGCCTCGGGTTAGACACCCCTACGACCGGTGCCACGGTATCAACGACAAAACTTACCGACAGCAGTGGCTCGGCGCTGACTACGTTTTCTATTGGCGGCAATATTTATGTAACCGTGACCGATGCCAATAAAAATACCGACTCGACTACCAAACAAAAAATAAATGCAACCCTCTCGACAGCTACGGCAGGGGACTCAGAGTTGCTTGATCAGGCGGCCACTCAACTTGAGGAGACCGGTGTAAACACGGGTGTATTCAGAAACCCGGGCTACCCGACAGCGCTAAAGGATGCAACGGTCACGGCCAATGACGGCGTATTGGAGATCGACACAAACGACACGATCACGGCAACATATACTGACTCGACCAGCGAGTCCGTCACGTTTGATTTTGATGACTCTCCCTTGGAGCATTCTGCCAGCGAGGCGGCACATGTCGATGACGGCAGTGGTGCTGATGACCCTGCCGCGGGTAGCTGTGGTGACGCCGAGGCTTACACCGGAACCGAGGGGGACTTTGACCCTAACGTAAGCACTAACGGCGGGTTCATCCCGGTGGACAGTACAGACTGGGACATACAGCCGGACTCTACCGCCAGCAATGGCGGGCCAACCGTCTCAAATATTGCGACCGACAACGATACGCGTGAGCGCAACGAGTCAATAAAGGACAGTGTTTTGTGCCACGGTTGGTCGATCCATGAGTTTTTATTTGATATCGGTCCGTTTACCTCGCTTAACACAACCTCGCTTGATATCGACTGGGCGGGCTCCTCGACCTATGCCGGGCCGGAGACACAAGCCATGAACGATGCTTTTTTGCTGGTGCTTAATCGTACCGGCAACACCTGGGAGGTCTTAGATTCCGAGGCCAACATTGCGGTTACGGATGCGGGCGCTATCTCTGACGTGCCGTTGACCGGAACGATTGCAACAAATCTCTCAAATTATATTGATAGTGGTTCGATATTGCGTCTTTTGGTCGTAGGATACGATCGCGCGGTTGACTCGGCGGGTGGCTCGCTGTTTACCGACTATATTTCTGTGCAGGCCACGGGGCAAGATGTATCATCGGATGCCTTGGAGATCGGCGGGGGCTCGATCTTTGGAACGGTCTACAACGATAAGGATCGCGACGGGGTAATGGACTCCGGAGAGTCTGGTATCTCGGGCGTGAGTGTGACCTTGCAGGATGGTGCCGGTGGGGCCCTGGTGACCGATACAACCGACTCAAACGGAGATTATGGTTTTATCGGGTTTCCGGCTGATACCTACCGCCTGCATGAGACCGATCCATCCGGCTATACCTCGACAACGCCAAACGACTTGGGCCCTTTGACGTTATCAGCCGGACAAGTAATAGCAGATCAGGATTTTGGTGATGCACAGTCGCTCTCGACTACCGGACTCAAGTCGAGCTATGTCTGGATGACCTTTGCGGGCGTGGTTGCGCTAGGGGTCCTTGTCTGGTTTGGCAGCGCACGCTTGCTCTTAAAACCGGCTCGCTCTAAAAAACTTTATTAATTAATACAAGGAGAACATCATGCAACTCGCACAGCTTCTCAATCAAACTCAAGGCACGTTGCCATTATCGACGGGGACGACCGCCTTACCTGGAACCTCGCTCACCTTTTTTGAGCGTGTCCAAGCCGCTTTTCAGACAACCGTTGATAGTCTGATCGCATTTTTGCCGGAGATATTGGCGGCACTGGTCGTACTGATTATCGGTTGGATCGTCGCGGTTCTACTGGGAAAATTAGTCCGCAAACTACTCTCATTGACCCGCATAGATAAAGCGCTCGATAAGGTTGGCTTAAAGCAGGTACGTGATGAGACCGGACTTGAGTTGTCGATCGCACGCTTTGTTGGAGACTTAGTTAAATGG
>JAUYIX010000066.1 GCA_030688115.1 bacterium | reverse complement strand
GGACCAGGATCTTGGAGAGCCCGCAGGCATCAGAACCAGCCCGCCACCTGTTCTGCCTTGACGTTGGACCGGAGGCATGCAAAAATGCAGCGCCATGAAAGCCGATCGCCACCCAACCTACTACGACGACGCCAAAGTCTCCTGCGCCTGCGGAAAAACCTTTAGCACCGGTTCTACCGTAAAAGAGATCAAGGTAGAGCTCTGCTCAAATTGCCATCCTTTTTATACCGGTAAAGCAAACTTGGTCGATACGGCCGGACGTCTTGAGCGGTTCCGAGCACGTATGTCTCGCGGAACCAAACTGGCCCAAGAGCGCAAAGAGCGCCTGGCCAAAAAACAAGCCAAAGCTGCCGCCGAGGCCAAACTCAAAGTCGCCGCACCTAAATTGAGCGACGATAGCGACGACGCTAAGTAGATCGCTAAGATACGTGGTACGCTGCCTGGCATGGATGGGCAAGACTTTGCGCAACTCAAAAAAAGGCTGCACGACGTTGACCAAGAGTTAGCGAGTGGTTCTGCCGTTACAAAACCGGCTAAACTGACAGAACTTAGCCGCGAGCGCGCCCGCCTGGAGCCAATCGTTGAGCGGATTAATCGGTTTGAGACGCTCCAAAAAGAGAAGGCCGACGCCGAGAAGCTGCTCAGTACCGAGAAGGACGACTCGCTTAAAGACCTGGCCCGCGAGGAGCTGGGAGATCTGGAGCGGGAGGAGCAAGCGATCCTCAAACAACTCGACATCGACTTATTACCGGTCGATTCTAGTGAGGATCGCGATAGTATCGTCGAGATCAGAGCCGGCGCCGGCGGTGACGAGGCCGGATTGTTTGCGGCCGAACTGACACGCATGTACACACGCTTTGCCGAGCGCAAAGGGTTTAAGGCGGCCCTCATCAGCAGCAACCGCACCGGCATCGGTGGATTTAAGGAGGCGATCTTGGAGATCAAGGGCAGCGGCTCTTTTGCGGCCTTTAAATTTGAGAGTGGCGTACACCGTGTGCAGCGCGTACCCGAGACCGAGAAAAGCGGACGCGTGCATACCTCCACCGCGACGGTGGCCGTGTTGCCAATCGCCGAGGAGGTTGACGTCGAGATCAAACCAAACGATCTGCAAATGGACGTGTTTAGGGCCGGCGGCCATGGCGGTCAAAGTGTAAACACCACCGACTCGGCCGTGCGCATCACGCACCTCCCCACGGGACTGGTCGTCTCGATGCAAGACGAGCGCTCGCAACTCAAAAATAAAGAGAAGGCCATGCGCATCTTGCGATCACGACTGCTGGCCTACAAACAGGAGCGCGCCGCCAGTAAACGCGGCAGTATGCGTCGCGTCCAAGTCGGCACCGGCGACCGCTCAGAAAAAATTCGTACCTACAATCTCCCGCAAGATCGCATCACCGATCATCGTATTAAGTACACGGTGCACGGGGTTCAGCCTGTCTTGGATGGTAATCTGGACGAACTACTTGCTAAACTGGTTGAGGCTAACCGTCAGCAACTCAAAATGCTTACTCAAAAAGGAGATCAATCGTGAACGTCCAACAAGCGCTGGTAACCGGAATGCAACTATTGCGCGACTTTAAAGTGGGTTCGGCCGAGCTGGACGCGGAGATTCTCTTGGCCCACTCGGTCTCTAAAGAGCGCACCAAACTCTACGCCGACGCAAAGTTACCGCTGACCGACTCGCAAAAAAAACTCTACCAAGATTTGCTGGCGCGCCGGGCCTCCAAGGAGCCGGTGGCTTACCTCGTTGGCCAGCGTGAGTTCTATAATATTACCCTTTTGACCAACCGGCATGTGCTGATCCCCCGCCCCGAGACGGAGACACTGGTAGAGATTGCCCTGGACCGGATCAACAAGATCGGCAAACGCAGAGTCCGGGTCTTGGATATCGGCACCGGCTCAGGCGCGATCGCGCTGGCCATCGCCAAAAACTCACGCAAAGCCAAAGTGACGGCGGCCGACATCTCCAACGAGGCCCTGGATGTGGCGCGTCATAACGCCAAGCGCTTGCGTCTCGCCCAGTCGCTCAGTTTTAAACGCTCTGACCTGCTCGCTCAATTACCGGGACAATTTGATCTGATCGTGGCCAATCTCCCCTATCTTACGACCGAGCAGATCCGCGAGTTGCCCGGAGATATCAGAGAGTACGAACCCAACCTGGCCCTCTCGGGCGGACCGGACGGCTTGCACGTCTACGAAAAATTACTGCAACAACTGACCGCACTTGGCACGGGACCGACACGTGTGCTCTGCGAGATCGGTCCCAACCTTAAAAGCGGTTTTACTCATCTTGTTGGGGCCACCATTGGGCCTGAGTGTTCCGTCGCATACCACAAAGATATGTCCGGCCGCATCCGCGTCGCAGAATTTGTTATGCTAACGCAATGAGCCAGCCCCTGCCCGCCCTCGAACCACCCGAACCACTCTCGCGACACGAGCAGTCGCTTGTGTTGGTAAAGGCGCAGCCACCCGAACCACATTGGGCTTTTTATCTGGTGGCCCTCTTTACCTCATTGGGTGGCTTTATTTTAGGCTGGGTCTACCTGATAAAAAACGGTTCGGCCAATAAACTGTTTGGTCTGCGCGCCATTTTGCTTGGTTTTGTTATCCCGCTCGTAGTGGTTTTGGTCATTGTCGCCGGCCAAATCCAACAAAAAGGCCAACAGGCGCCACTCCCATCGCAGCCCGGAACGTTGCTGCCTGAGTAACTTGCAGAGCCCGTCTAAACAAATACTATTTTTTCTCGGCCTCTTTTTCTGGAGCGGCCGGCTCAGCTGATTTTTCTTCTCCCTCGGGTTTTTCGCCATCGGCGGACTCAATTTCTTCTCCCTCATCCGCAGGCTTAACACCCTCGATCGCATCGACGTCCTCAGTAACCGCCTCATCCAAGGCTTTAATCTCCGCCTCAGAGCGCGGCGGCGTAACCGACGCGATAGCAAACTCCTTGCTCTGGGCTAACACCGTGACGCCCTCAGGGATCTTTAAGTCCGAGAGATTGATCGAGTCGTTGAGCTCTTTAAGCATACTCAAGTCAACTTCGATCTCGTGCGGCAAGTCTTTTGGCAAGGCCTCGATCTCGAGTGAGTCAGCCGCCTTAACCAATATCCCACCAAAATCTTTTACTGCGCGCGACATACCAATATACTTAAGCGGAACCTCGGTTGTAATTTTCTCGTCCATGCGTACTTGATAAAAATCTGCGTGCAAAGCAACCCCGCTTACCGGATCAAACTGAACATCGTTAATTACAATGTTCTTTTTTTGTCCGTCCAGATCAAGTTCGACCACCGTCGAGGAGCCGGCCTGAGAAAAAACCTTTTGAAAATCCTTTTGGTTTACCTCAAGCGATACCGGTTTAATATCATGTCCATACGTAACGCAGGGCATACTACCCGTGTCCCGAAGTTTTTTAACCGTATGACCTAGTGCTGATCTAGTTTTTGCGCTGAGCGAGATGATTTGCATTGGTGATGTCTCTAAATGATCCTCGGATTGTAGATAGTTCTTGGTAGGCTTGTAAAACGTCCTGCGCGTCAATAACAGATCCCTTGCGTAAGCGCTTGATGTCATCGACCGTTAGGTCGGTCACCATCCCAAACGAGCTCAAGCCCAGTTTTGAGGCCGCCACGACCGCAAGCAGGGAGGCCTGACAACTCGAGCAAGTTACATGGAACAAAATACCCTGCCGACTCTCATCCAGTATCTCCGCCTGAGTCGGCTTAAAGCTTGTCTCGCAGAGCGGACAGCGGCTCGAGAGCTGCATCTCATCTTGTCCCCGGTCGGACCGGTCGGTTGATTTTGCCATGAGAACTGTCCTCGCAAAGTAAAACAGTCCGGCAGCTCTGTCAAGTATCTGAACTTATGAAGTAGCCTGCAGTAGCTCACCGGGACGAACAGCCCTGATGGCAGGCCCGCCGGTCACTTAGGCAAAGCGCTGTTTTTTGTGACGCAAATGGACCGAGAGCAAAACGCCAACCAACATCAGAGAAAAAACCATAGAGGACCCCCCATAGGACACAAACGGGAGGGTTACTCCCGTGACCGGCAAAACGCCCATGTTAGCCCCTAGATTTACGATGGTCTGGACAACAAACAGGACACCGACACCAAGGGCCACAAATAAACCAAAATTATCTTGTGCTTTTTGGCTTATCCAAAAAGAGCGCAAAAAGAACGCCCCAAATACGACCAACAAAAAGACCGACCCGACAAATCCGAGCTCCTCAGCGATAACCGCAAAAATAAAGTCGGTGTGTTTCTCCGGTAAAAAGTTGAGTTGTGACTGCGTGCCTTGCGCAAACCCACGCCCGGTCATCCCGCCCGACCCGATCGCGATATACGACTGACAAACATTGTACCCAGAAAAGGATTGGCAGTTCTCGAGCGGGGCCAAAAAGTTTGTGATGCGCTCTTTTTGGTAATCGACCAGCAAAAAGTTCCACGCGATAAGCGCCACTAAAATACCACTGGCCAAAAAAACCAGCGCGTGCCAGCGTTTGATCCCGACCGTAAGAACCATTCCGACCCAAATGCCAATAATAAGCAGTGCCGACCCCAGGTCCGGTTCTACCAATACCAAAACGGCCGGGAGCAAAATATAGGCAAACGAAATCACTAAATGTTTAAAAAGACTGAGTTCTTCCCGATTATCGGAGAAGTATTTAGCCAACACGACGATAACCACCACCTTGGCAAACTCCGAAGGCTGAAAATTAAAAAAACCAAGATTAAACCAGGCGTGTGAGCCTCGCACCTCGGTGCCCAAAAAAAGTACCGCCACAAGCAAGACCACAGCGATCACGTAGAGCGGCCGCGCCCAAGTTTTGAGGATGCGGTAATCAACCACCATCGCGGCAACCAGCAAGACCAACCCAAACAGTGCTGCGATACCCTGCCGCAGCAACAAGTCACGCTGCAACCCCAGCGACAGAGAGGCCGAGTACACAAAACTAAAACCGACAGCCACTAATATAGTGACCAGACCGATCAGGAGCCAGTCATAGCGACGCAGCGCGGAGATGTTCATTAAGACGGTGTAACGTTACTCGTGTAATAGCGGCGTGAACTGCTGGAACCTCTGGCCTCGTACCACTTGTGTCGCAGCAAACGTGTCTACTTTAAACAAGTCTACGTCGGTGATATACGAGATCCCGCCGCTCGTCACGCCGGCCAGCTCCTGCGGGAAGGTCACTATAAAATCACGTCCCTCCCCCGGCGTCAACGTCTCAACCCCGCTCTTGTTGAGTCCGATAATCTCACCATCCGCATTGGCTATTTGGATGCCGATCTCAACGTTGTTAAAGGTAAAGGTCGTATTATTGGTTACCTTGCCCTTGAGGCGGGCAAAGATGCCCGGTTCCTCCACCTCTTGGTAACTGATCGTCTCGGTCGTAAAGTCAGGCGCCGTATAGTTTTGCACTTTTATCCACTCGGCGTAAGTCATGGTCAACTCCGCCCGCACCGGACGTTGCACCGCCAAAATATTAAAGGCCGTCAGCGTTTTGGTCTGACCCGGCAAAATAAATTGATTGGTTTGCAGGACAGAGTTAATAACCTTGTCCTCAGCGTCGAGGAGCGCGATCGAGTACTCGAGGGGTGAGGCCCCCCACTCGCGGTTAGGGTTATTGACCTCGACAGCGACATCGTAGCGATCGACTCCGGTCGTGATAATAACGCTCTCCAAAATATTTAGCTCGGTGGCCGGTGGTCGCTCCTCGCAACCGTTGGGCACGCCATCTTTGTCGTCGTCCTCGCCATCGTCAAAACCCGGGCAGACGTCCTCGACGTTGGGCACGCCATCTTTGTCGTCGTCACGCCCCGGGATATTGCTAACAATTACCGCGGCTACAATGGCCAGGATTATCAGTACGATCGTTGCGATCCCCAGGTAGAACACCGCACGTATCTTGCCCTCGTTTTCTACGACAAAGCGCTGCCGCTTAAACTCGCGTTGGATCTCGGGGTGCTCAACAAAGCCTGTGGTCATAGCCTGCTCGCGCCTGGCGATACGCGCCTCGGCAGCCCGTCGTTTCGCCGATTTTTTCGGCGCTGCAACCTTTGTGTTCTTCTTTTTTGTGCCAAATAGGCCAAATAGTGCCATAGCTCCTTTAAAGTACTCAAACTGTAGCACATTGTTTTTTGGATAAAAAAGGCCGGTTCTAGGATGAACCGGCAAGCCTTGGAGACGGTAGCGTTATTCTATTGAGGTACGGTCGGCCGCGCGCATCGACGCGCGATCCATCGCAACCGAGGTCAGCCGGTTGCCATCAACCATGACGCCTGTTGCCGTGAAGACCACGGACCCCCCCTTTAGGGATATGGGATCTACGCCGTATATGTTCGGACGTGGATCACAGAAGAAGAAAAACAACTTGCCGGGCTCGAGCGAAGCGATCAACTCGCGAACCCGGGGGTCCTTCAGATTCGGGCGCCACACGACGTAACTGCCGTGCGAGTGGAAGAGCAAATCATCTCCCCGGGAGGCGGCCGGCTGCTCCTCGTCCACGAGCATCCCTGCGATAAGCACTTGGACTTCAAGTGTCCGACGATTGGGGTCAGAACAGCCAACGAGGACGCCCATGATAACGAGAGTGCTAAAGAAACACAGAACGATACGGTTCTTCATTCGACTTCTCCTTTGGTTTGTGTGGCCTCCATGGCCACGAGAGAACAATAGGCACCAGTAAAACGAGTTACTATTGCATAATCTTCTCGTTCTGTCAAGTAGCCCCATGAGCGCCTAACCGTTATATTGAGTCCTCATGGCGCTTATCTCCTCGAGTCCTAAGTTCACCCATTTACACGTCCACTCGCATTACTCACTGTTAGATGGGCTCGGAAAAGTGGATGAGATTTTTGAGGAGACCAAAAAGCAGGGCATGGACTCGATCGCTCTGACCGACCACGGCGTACTCTATGGCGCGGTCGAGTGGTTCCAGCGCGCCACCGAGTTTGGGGTCAAACCGATTATCGGACTGGAGGGTTACATCTCTCCCAACCGTATGGATCAAAAACGCTCGCGCATCGACGCGCGCCCCTATCACGTGACGCTCATCGCCAAAAACCAGGCCGGCTATCGCAACCTGATCAAACTGGTCACGATCGCGCACTTGCAGGGTTATTATTACAAGCCGCGTTTTGATTATGAGACACTGGCCGCGCACTCTGAGGGGTTGATCTGTCTATCGGGCTGTCTCATCGCGCATATTCCGCGCGAGATTTTGTCCGGTAACATCGACCAAGCGGCCCAACTGGTCAAGCGTTACCAGTCCATCTTTGGTAAGGACAATTTTTATATGGAGGTTCAGTATCATCCGACACTGGATAACCAGCAGGTGGTCAACGAGGCCGTGATCGATTTATCAAAGACTTTTAGTGCCCCGCTGGTTGCGACCAACGATGTCCATTTTGTTCATAAAGAGGACGAACCCTACCATGACATTTTACTCTGTGTGCAAACCGGCAAAAAGGTCCAGGACAAAGATCGTATGAGTTATACCGGACTCGAGACTTGGCTTAAGTCACCGCACGAGATGGCCGCGGCTTTTCCGGGCATGCCCGAGGTTTTGGATAATACACAACGCATCGCTGAGCAGTGCACCTTTGAGGTAGAACTCGGCAAAGTCCATCTGCCTAAGTTTAAAGTGCCCGAGGATCAGACACCGGCAACGCACCTCCGCAGCCTTTGCCGGGAGGGTGTCCAGGACCGTTATGGTGTCTCGTGGGACCAGGCCGGTACCGAGATCAAGGAGCGACTGACCTATGAGCTCGAGATCATCGAGAAAACCGGGTTCTCGAGCTACTTTTTGATCGTTCAAGATTTTATCTTGTGGGCCAAGCGCAACGGGATCGTGGTAGGCCCGGGACGCGGCAGTGCGGCCGGTTCGATCGTGTCCTACTTACTACACATCACCGACGTCGATCCTCTGCACTGGGAGCTGCTTTTTGAGCGTTTTTTAAACCCGGCCCGTATCTCGCCCCCTGATATTGATACCGACTTTGACGACGCACGCCGCGGTGAGGTTATTGAGTATGTCTCTAATAAGTACGGACGTGACCATGTGGCTCAGATAATCACCTTTGGAACGATTAAGGCGCGGGCCGGCATCCGCGATGCCGGCCGTGTTCTTGGCATCCCCTACGCCGTCTGCGACAAGTTAGCAAAGATGATCCCTCCCACGTTTGACCTTACCCAAGCTCTAAACGAGTTACCGGATCTCAAACAAATTTACCGGACGGATGGGCAGGCTCGCCAACTGCTCGACTCAGCCCGCAAACTTGAGGGTGTCGTGAGACATGCCTCCACACACGCATGTGGTGTCGTCATTAGCGATGTTCCGCTGGCTGAGATTTGTCCGACCCAGTTCTCGACCCGAGGGTCAGACACCGCCCAAAATATTACGACCCAATACTCACTGCATCCGATCGAGGACATGGGCATGCTTAAGATGGATTTTTTGGGACTATCAAACTTAACCACCATCCAGCACGCTCTCGATTTGATAAAAAAACGACACAACACGACCATCGATATCGGAAATCTGCCCTTGGATGATAAAAAGACCTTTGAGCTGTTTAGAACCGCGCGCACCACCGGAGTCTTTCAGCTGGAGTCCAGCGGCATGAAACGCTACCTCAAAGAGCTCCAGCCCACCGAGCTCGAGGATATCGTGGCTATGGTTGCCCTGTACCGACCGGGCCCGATGGAATTTATCCCAACTTACATTGAGCGTAAAAACCAAAACATTGAGCCGACCTACCTGCACCCCAAGCTCAAACCCATTTTAGAAAAAACCTACGGCGTCGCTATTTACCAGGAGCAGGTCATGCGCATCGTGCGTGACTTGGCGGGGTTCTCCCTGGGAGAGGCCGATCTCCTGCGCAAGGCTGTTGGTAAAAAAATTAAGAGCCTGCTGGGAGAACAACGAACTAAATTTATCGAGGGCTGTCTGGCAAACGGTGTGGGCAAAGAGATTGCCGAGAGCGTTTTTGCGTTTATTGAACCCTTTGCGGGCTACGGATTTAATCGGGCGCATGCGGTCTGCTACGCCATGATCGCCTACCAGACCGCCTATCTTAAGGCTAACTACCCGGCCGAGTTTATGGCGGCGCTGCTGCGCTCCGACGAGGATACTATCGACCGCTTGTCGATCGAGATCTCCGAGTGCCAACAGATGAACATCAAAGTTTTGCCGCCCTCGGTCAATCAAAGCATGACTCACTTTACGGTAGTCGATTTGGATCCACTCACCGACGCCGCCGGACAACAGGTGCCGCAATATGCCATCCGTTTTGGATTAGCGGCCGTCAAAAATCTCGGCAGTGACGCCGTTGAGGCCCTGCGCTCGGAGGTTAAAAAGGCCGGACCCTTTACCTCCTTGGCTGATCTGCTCTCACGCATCAATCCACGCACCGTCAATAAAAAATCACTCGAGGCACTGGTCATGAGCGGCGCCCTGGACGAGTTTGCCGAGCGTCAAGCGATGTTGTCGAGTTCTGACGCGCTGCTGCAGCTGGCGCGGCAAGCCGAGGCGATCCGCAAGAGTAAGCAGATGAGCCTCTTTGGCGGCAAGGACGACAAAGTCCAGCTCACCGTAACTCTCGAGGACACGGAGCCCGCCAGCCGTATGCAACGCCTCAAGTGGGAGAAGGAGCTTTTGGGTCTCTATGTCTCAGAGCAACCTCTCACTGAGCATCGCACGCTTATCGAGCAGCACGCTAACCCGATCGGCTCTCTTACGGTACGCCACGTTAGCCAGACCGTGACCATCGTCGGTCTGGTAAGTCACATCCACAAAATTACCACCCGCAAGGGCGAACCAATGATGTTTGTCCAACTGGATGATTTTAGCGGCAACACCGAGGTAGTGATATTCCCTTCACTACTCAAAGATAATCCCGAGTTATACCAAGAGGATGTCGTCCTGACGGTGCATGGCAAAGTATCGGACAAAGACGGGACCATTAAGATCTTGGCGGACAAGACCGAACCTTTTGACCCCACGGTCTTAGCCCGGCAAAATCCGCTCCTCCGGCCCGAGGATGATCCGGGACCGGCTCCTGCGACGGTTTTGCCAGCGGATCGGGTAGAACTCCTCTTAGAACAGGCCTTTACCACAGAGAGATTAAAAAATCTTAAAGAAAAACTGGAGGGCCTGCCAACCGGCGACTTGGCCGTCTTCTTGCGCATCCAAGACGGTACCCGTGAGCGTCGTATTCAAACAACCTACAAAATCGATAAGCGACCGGAAATCTTAGCCGCGCTTGAGGCCATCGTGGGCAAAGGTAAAGTTACGAGTTAGCCCCTGGTATGCTTTAATACAGCTATGGTTCATCTAGGAAAGGTCCAACCCGCGCGCAACTTTTTGCGGATCATACTGCTCCTGGCGATCGCCAGCTTTGCACTGGTGCTGGTTGTTTTATACGTCTCGTTTGCCAGAGCAACCGTCGTCCTCTATCCGGTAGAACAACCCGCAGAGGTTAAATACAGTGCAACCATCGATGCCAGCAAGTCGTTTGACCCGGCCAAACTTGACTTTGTGGCCGGTCGCGTTGAGACGGTACAAAAACAAGGCAGTAAGGTGGTCAGCAATGTTGGAGAAAAACCGATTCCGGATTATGCGCAGGTCTCCATAACGATCCACAACAACCAAGGTGGGTCCCAGCAATTACTCCCCAACTCTCAACTTTTGACCGCCGACGGCATCAAGTTCTTGACCGATGAGGCGGTCACGGTACCGGCCGGCGGATCGGTCACGATCGGAGCAACCGCGGCCGAGCCCGGAAAGGAGTATAACATCGAACCGTCGCGTTTTGATTTTATTAAACTC
>JAUYIX010000008.1 GCA_030688115.1 bacterium | reverse complement strand
GTCGATTTTAGACTTGTGCTCGCTCATGCCGTTGCGGGCTTTGCCGGGTCAGCGGCGGAGCCTTGTTTTGCGGCCATACGCTTGAGCAGGAGCGTCAATATAGGAGGGGTCAACAATGTGGTGACGATCACCATTATCACGATAATCGAGAACACCTCGTCCGAGACAACCCCGAGCTGTCGACCGATCGCGGCAAAGATCAACCCGACCTCTCCGCGCGGCACCATCCCAAACCCGACCAAAAACTTATTTGTTCCCTTGCCTGCCGCCACCCCGGCGATGAGTTTGCCAGCTACGGCGACCGCACTGATCGCCAACGCGGTAAGCAAAACAGGTCCGTTTGTGAGAGTGCTTAAGTCGACGTTCATCCCGGTTACTACAAAAAAGAGAGGAACCAAAAAATGTCCGAGCGGCTCGATTAGGTCCTCAATGTGGCGATGCGCGTGACCGGCCAGTGTCTGAGTGATCTTTTGTTTGTCCGGTTCGGGTATGTTTGCGGTGGCCTCTTTAATGTCGGCGACAACTTGCGGATCCTTAAAATACTTAAAGTGGATCGGATCGAGAACCAACCCGGCTGCAAAAGCGCCCACAATAGGAGCTAGGCCGATCAGGTCAGCGGCATAGGCCATTAACAAACCAAACGAGATGGCGAGTGTGAGCTTCATTCCGACGCCGGTGTGGATCTTTGAGAACAAGCGTCCCAAGAGGGGAGCGACCAGCTGGCCGATTACTATCGAGCCCACCAAAAAGCCGATTGCGTTAGCGGCAATGATCGAGATGACTCCAAAGCTGACGCCACCAACCGTTACGATCGCCGATACTACTGCCAGGATTATCAGGCCAAGTACGTCATCGATCACGGCGGCTCCAAGCACGATCTGCGACTCCCGGATCTGCAGTTTGCCCAGGTCTTTAAAGACACGCGCGGTGATGCCTACCGAGGTTGCCGTCAGGGCCGCTCCTAAAAATAGGTACACATTTGGGTCCAAGTCCGGAAGGAGCCACGGCCCGACTACGTAAGTCCCAAGTACAAAGGGGACCACGACCCCGACGATCGCCACCAAGAAGGCGTTGAGCCCGACCTTACGCATTTTTTGGATATTTGACTCCAACCCGATCTGGAACAACAAGATTACGACGCCGAGTTCTGCCAAAAAGGCGATAATCTCATTATGTTTAATCGGCTCAAACCAAGTCAGGCCAAACAGGGCCAGGTTGCCGAGGATGACACCGATGACGAGCTCACCGAGCACCGCCGGCTGGCCGATTTTCTCGATCAGGCTGGCCAGTTTGGCAAAAATCAAAACGACGGCGATCAACAAAAAAGTCAGCGCAGCGTGGTGTGTGTCCGGTGCAGCCGACTCCTCAGCCAAGGCCTCCTCGGCGGCGTAGGCTATCGGGCTTGCGAGTAATGCGATAGCTGCTGCGGGCAGTAGGTATTTTTTCATGGTGATAATTTTTATTAAGATCGCCATTGTAGTGCTTTGTCGGACAAAAACAATGGGGAGACGGGCAGACGCTTTAAAAGCCAAAAGTGCGAGCGCTTTGGGTCAGGTTAAATCAGGTCAGGCTAAGTCAAGTCCAAACATCAGGCTAATAAATACGGCGTAGCCTAAAATAGAGAGGACGCCGACCGAGCGCGAAAGTTTGCGTTTGTGGCTGACCGTAATCGTGAGTGCGGCTACGATGGCAAGAGCGGGCAGACCGATCAGATAAGTTTGCGCATCGATCGGTAATCGGGTTATCAGCCCCGGGATGCCGGTAACCAGCAGCAGATTAAAAATACTCGATCCAAAAACGTTGCCAAATGCGATATCCCCGTGACCTTTTTGCATAGCGCGCACGGATACCGCTAACTCAGGCAGAGAGGTCCCAAGTGCAATAAAGACCGCCGAGAGGATGCTGGTCGCAATGTCCAGTTGGTGTGCGATTTGGACGGTAGCATCGACGACATATCGTGCTCCAACAACAAGCGCAACCAGTCCAATAATAAATTGAAATACGTCACGCGACTTGAACGTATAGTGTGGCCGGTCACTCTCGATCGCCCGCTCTTTGTTTTGTTGCCGGAGTGTGTAGCCCAGGTAGGTCGCAAAACTCAGACACAAGAGCAGCGCCTCTCTAAAAGAGACGACCCTATCGAGAGCCATCAAAACGTACAACAAAGTGCTAAAGACAAGCGCGCTAATATTAAATTTTGATAGTCGTTTGTGTAGAGCCAGTGAGCCCCCGAGTGCTGTTGCCGCGCCCAATACCAACAAGATGTTAGCGATGTTGGAGCCGATAACATTTGCCACCACGATCTCCGGTACGCCCCGCAGGCTACCAAAGATGCTTGAGACAAGCTCCGGTAGCGAGGTTCCAAATCCCAAAATGATCGTCCCAACCAAAAAAGAGGACAGGTGCGCAGCCTTGCCTAATCTCTCGGCACTGTGGAGTAGCCAGTCGGCGCCCTTGACGAGCCCCGCAAGCGCGACAATAAATACACAGATCCAGAAAACAATCATTAGCTAACCGGTATGAGTCATGCGGGTGGTTCTACCCTTAATAAACCGTACCAACAGGACCGGAGTTAAATCTGGCGCGTCAAAGTAAACGGGTAGAACCCTTGGCAACCCTGCAGATTATCCCAGTTGGTACTACCGGTAGCCGTGGTGTCACTTGTGACGGTGAGCTCAAAAAAGACGGTGCCCGTGGCCGGGTTGCCGCTGGCATCCATAACCGGAAAGTTAGACACATCACTCTCGTAGTCGTTGTCCGCCAGTCGGTTAAAGCTGACCGTTTGGCTGTCGAGAGCCATAGTGATCGATGAGGCGTCATCCGCTGTCGTAATCGTGGCGGTACCGGCGGAGGCGACCGATCCGGGCTGGGTCGGACATTGTGAGCCCGAGAGGTTGCCCGTGCTGACATCCATACTAAAATCGTAATCTCCAGACTCGAGGGTAAATACCTCGTCATCCGGAGTAAATGGACTTGTACACCCGGCTAGCGTTAAGGAGAGCACGGGGATGAGGGCTATGTGGAGAAGATTCATGTAGACAAGTTTAGCAGATCGCCTCCATTACTGCTATGCACACCCGCATGATCGAGCTACAATTGAGCGCATGAATGGCTTTATTGAAAACATAGAAAAACTGTCCTTAGCCAACGATGCGTTTAGGCGCGTCTTGTATACGGCCAAAAACTCGCAATTGGTTTTAATGAGTCTTAAGCCCGGTGAGGATATTGGGGAGGAGGTTCATCAGTTGGATCAGTTTATCCGGGTAGAACAAGGTCAGGGTAAGGCAATTTTGGACGGGGCAGAACATAATCTAACGGACGGTTTTGCCATACTTGTGCCGGCCGGTGCGCGACATAATATTATAAATGTCTCAGAGAGCGAGCCGCTCAAGTTATACACACTCTATGCCCCGCCAAATCATCGCGATGGCGTGGAGCATACGACCAAAGAGCAAGCCGAGTCTGACTCCGAAGAGTTTGACGGCGTGACCAGCGAGTAAAGCGCTAGCGTGCTAGGGTGGTCGCGTGATTAAAAATATTGTTTGGATCGTGCTTGGCGTTATCCTTGTCGTGACGCTCTATCAGACGCTGCGGATCAGGCGACTGATCTCGATCGGTAAAGAGTTAGCGGCCAGCGCGGTGGCATATGAGCAAGTGCCAGCACGGGCCGATCGATCAATTTTGGTGGTTGGTGACAGTTCTGCCATCGGGGTTGGCGCCGGTATGCCCGAGGAGTCGGTCGCCGGCCGGTTGG
>JAUYIX010000050.1 GCA_030688115.1 bacterium | reverse complement strand
TTTACCAGTACACCGCAAACACTGCGTGAGGTGGCGGGGGTGCTTAATCGTCGCGGAATTACCTGTCGGGCACCCCTCTTGCCGGGCCATGGTACGCACGTTACCGACCTTAATGGTAGATCCTGGCACGAGCTCGAGGCCAGTGCCGAGCGCGAGCTGTTGGCACTTTGCCACTCGTACCAAAAGGTGTTGATCGTAGGTGAGTCCTCGGGTGCCACGATTGCGATCCGTCTTGCGGCCAAGCACAAGGATAAAGTAGCCGGGGTTGTCTCGGTTGGCGGGGCGCTGGTTTTTCCGTTTGATAAAGTGGCACGCACGATTTTGCCGATTTATAAACACATCAGTCCCATGCAGCGTAAGATCAAAGTGGCGGACGTGTGTGATCGTAAGGCCTTGCGCGAGCGCGTGGCCTATCGCTTTATCCCGATGCATATGTTTCACCGGCTTTTACAGTACGCCCAGCTGGCGATTGCCGATCTGTCTGACCTGGAGGCGCCTTTTTTGATTATGCATGCCAAGCAAGACCACTCGGTCTCTCCCCGCAGTGCCGAGATTATGCGTAAGCGCGTGGGGTCTCGCTATAAAAAAGTTATTTGGTACTCGCGCAGTTACCACAATCTTTTGATCGACCTGGAAAAACAACGTGTCTTTAAGGACATCGAGCATTTTGCAAAGCGTATCGAGCGCAGTCGCAACGTAGCGACTAATAAGTTTGATGTTGCAGAGCGCCGGTCGTTAGACGCTCGCGGTACCGATCAGTTTGTTGTAGACCGCGGCCAGCATCCGAGCTGAGTTGCTCACCGTATATTTTTTGGCAGAACGCCAAGCGGCTTGGCTCATTTGCTCGTAGAGTGCGGTGTTGCCGTAGGCGCGCAAGATCGCCTCGGCAAAATCTTGCGCATTGTTGTTGGTGAGCAGTCCATTGCTCTGGTTTTTGATAATGTCCGTGTTGCCGGGTGCTTGTACGGCAATCACAGGGAGTCCGGCCGAGAGTGCCTCGAGCGTAATAAGCCCCTGCGTCTCCGAGACTGATGGAAAAACAAACAGATCGGCCGCACTGTACCAAGTTGATAGCCGGTCGTTTTGGATCGGACCAATGAGCTGCACGTTGTTTTGTAATCCGCGCTGTTTGATGCGTAGGCGCATACTCTCTACGTCCGGCCCGCCACCAACGAGCACGAGTTGGGCCGAGGGATAGCGCTTAAGAACTATCGGTAGCATGTCGAGCAGGAGCAGCAAGTTTTTGTCTTTTATGGCGATACGCGAGACAAAGAGCATGACCAATGAGTTTTGCGGTAAACCTTGACGAGTGCGGAGTTCTGCCTTGGGAGTGGGGTCCGTGTACATACGTGCCAGTCCCGTTGGAATCACACTAATCGGCTTGGTGATTTTTTTGGAGAGCATAAAATCTTTAGTGGATTGAGAGGGTGCGATGAGGTGGTCGCATTTGTTGGCAAAGCGGGTCACCGAGCGCTGGGTTAGACGTGAGGCAATCGCCGAGGGGAGTAGGGGGATGTAGTGCGCATAGAGGTCATAGCGTGCGTGATGGGTAAAGACGAGAGGTATCTCCAAGGTGCGTGCGATGCGCAAACCAAATCGGCCGGTGGTAAAAGGTTGCATGACGTGCACGACTTGGATTTGCTCCTGGCTGAGTCGCTCGCGCAGTTTTTTATCCAGGCTAAACCGTACAAAAGGATAGTCCGGGTACAAGGGGTTAGGTGCGGTCGGGAACCGGATTACCGTGGGATCTTTTTCTTGGTGGTCTTTGTAGTGCGGGGCTAACACGATTACTTTGTGACCGAGCGCTACGAGCCCATCTCTAAAGCGGGCGCTCGAAATGGAGACCCCGCTGATGTTGGGCGTAAAAGCGGTGGCGATAAAGAGGATGTTCACGCTGATACGGTAACGGCCTAATGTTTTGTGAGCAAGTCGTGGCAAGTTATCCAGGGTCCGCGTGGATAACCCGGTGGATTAGTAGTGTATAGGATGTGCAATTGTCGTGGCTTGACGTAGCGTGCGAGTTGTCGGCGGGTGTTACACTAGCTATGCGAATTGAGTGGTCTTATGGGCGACAATCCACGTGATAGCCAATACGCGTTATGAGGTCTGGGAAGTGCCTTTGTATCGCGACAAGGCTATTAAGTCGACCGCACGACTCGCGCAAAATTAAAGAGCTCTAGTCTTGTCTCTTGATTCCCGGAAGGCCAAAGGCTGCGTAAGGCAGCCGAGGCTTTTCGGTATGGGCTCTTGTATTTATGGAGTATAGAAACTTTTGGGGCCGTCAAATAGTCACAAAACGTGCTTTTAAGGTTAAAAAGTGGCTTCTTGACAAAATGGGGTCAGTAGTGTAAAGTCTCTCGGTTGAGCATCTTTGGGAAGTGGATGCTCAATAACTGGGTGGCTTTTGGATGTCCGCAAGGACGTCCCCCGCCCATAGGAAAGCCGAGGCTCACGCCGCGGCTTTTCTCATTTATGGAGACATTATTATTTGTGAGGCGCACGATTTTTAAAGCTCCCGGTGGGCATGTATCGCCAGGCTTGCTAAGCTGGGTGACATGTCCGAGCAAGTCAGTCCCGCGCCGCGGCAGGCGCCACAATTATTAAAAGGGTTTAGAGATTATTTACCGGAGGATGCGGCGCCTTTGCGTGAGTTAATCCGTCAGGTCGAGCGGGTCTTTACTCGGTTTGGTTTTTCGCCGATGATGACGCCGGTTTTGGAGTATGCGGAGTTATTGACGGGTAAGTATGGTGACGAGGCCGACAAACTAATGTACAAGTTTGTTGATCATGGCGACCGCACGGTCGCGATGCGTTACGATCACACCGTGCCACTGGCGCGTGTCTTGGCCAATAATCGGGACCTGCCCCTGCCCTTTAAACGTTTTACGATCGCACCCGTTTGGCGGGCCGACAAGCCGCAGCGCGGACGGTTACGTGAGTTCTACCAATGCGATGTTGATATTGTTGGATCTGATCAAGCACGTGCGGATGCCGAGGTGTTGGCCGTGGCGTACGAGCTTTTTAAGGCGCTCGGGATCAAAAAGTTTGGCATTCAGGTCAGTCACCGTGGCGTTTTGGATGCGTTGGTGCGATCGGTTGGGGTTGCAGCCAACCAGGTTGGGGGAGTTTTTCATGCTATTGATAAGTTTCCTAAGTACGGTGAGGCGACGTTTATTAAGGATACGGCGGCGCTCGGGCTGACCACAGATCAAACGCAAGCGCTGCTCAAGAGCATAGGCCAGCCGGTCGGGGGTGACTCGATCAAAGGCAGTTCTCCCAGATTGGCAGAACTCAAAACGACTTTGGCTGATGATCC
>JAUYIX010000044.1 GCA_030688115.1 bacterium | reverse complement strand
AAAGTTTTTGGAGAACATGTGCGTTTTTTCTCTGATTATGGAAGGGATATTTTTTTACAGCTCGTTTGCGGTGATTTATGGCTTTCAGAGGCAGAACAAAATGAAGGGTTCGGCCGAACAAATCCAATACATCATGCGGGATGAGTCGATGCACCTTAATATGGGTATTGAGATGATCAATACCATTAAAAAGGAGCAACCGGAGCTCTGGACTCCGGAGTTTCAGGCGCATATTGTCGACTTGATCAAAAAAGGCGTGGTGCTTGAATACACTTTTGCCCAGGAGGTTTTTCCTAAGGGGATTTTTGGCCTCAACTCAGAAGGCTTTCGCCAGTATATCGAACACATTGCCGATCGCAGACTGTCACGGGTCGGTTTGCCGGAGCAATACCACACCGCTAATCCTTTTCCGTGGATGTCCGAGGCGATTGATCTTAATAAAGAAAAGAACTTCTTTGAGACGCGAGTGACCGAGTATCAGGTCGGTGGGACGCTCAAGTGGTAGTGGCAGCATAGCGGCCCAGTTTCTAGTGCAGGCGGGCGGGATGCGGGACCGGACTCGGCGCCGCTCCTGCGGCGGCGCCGGCCTGTGCGCTCGCCACCAAAAGTCTGGCTCCGCCAGACACCAAGCTTTTGGTGGCTCGCGAACTCCCGCATCCCGCCCGCCTGCTACAGACTAGCCCGCTATGGCGGTACTCAGCTGAATGCGCAAGCCCAGGGACATACCTAGCACTTTTTAGGTAGGTCATAGAGGGTCTGAGCGTTTTTGTGGGTGTTGCTGTAGAGTGGCGACGTGTGATGTGGAGGCGGGGAGGCGTGAGGAGTTCACGGAGGCGGCAAACGCTTGGTGTCCGGCACCGCCGGACGTTTGCCGCCGAGTGCACAGTGGCGGCGCGCCGCCGGAGCGCGCCGACCACGTTCCTCACGCCCCGCGCCGCCACTCGTAACATTCGCCGCCGTATCGTTGGTTCTGCCAATAAATGAGGCGACTTGCGTTTTGTGCTAATATTTAGGGTATATGGATGATAAGCTCCTACACTTACTTACCCTGTGGAGCGGTCGGGTTGCGGCGCTCTTGCTGGTGCTAAACTTTACGACCTGTTTTGTTATGCCCTGGGCACGCAACAAGCTGCCCTGGAAAGGTAAAAAACCCGGTAAAGACGATAAGGACAAGTACGGCTGGTTTGCTTTTACCGCCTCCCACAAGTTTTTTGCCTGGTCGGCGATCTTGAGCGTCGCCGTCCACATTATTTTGTCAGTGTTTGCACGTAAATGACGGTTTTTGCCGAACAATGGTCGGAGGTGTTTGGCGCGGTCCACGGACTGCTGGTCCTGATCAGCATTTTTGCTCTAGTGATGGCGGTTATCTTTACCTTTGCCGTCTCGCAACATAATTGGAGGCACATTACGATCTCGAGTTTGGTGGCTACGATCGGCTATCTCGCAACCTTTGGTTTTGGACTGCTGGTCTACCCGCGTTTTAGGGTGTACGTACGCGGTGCTTTTTTGGACGCTCGGGCACCTAACTCTACCGGCTTGTTTGAGATTAAAGAGCACGTTGCGGCCGTTGGATTTTTTGTAGCCTTAGCCCTACTTGTTGTTCTACTTTTTGGCAGGCTGCGTCGTGCCTCAACCTGGCGCAAACAACTCTTTGCCGCCCTGCTCATGATTTTGGCACTAATCACGCTGATCGTCGCCGCATTATCATACGTCTTACAAGCTCGTAAACCATAATGCAACACCCAACCCCACCACCACTTCCAAAAAAGCATGATCACAAGCGGGCACGGCGTAAGGGCAGCGCGCTGTTCTCCTCATCGCTGGCTATTTTTTTAGCGGGATGCTCCGCCTCATATATGTTGGTTGCGGTTGCGGGGGTCAACCTGCCGCGCTATTACCCGACTTTGCGTGAGTTCTCCTATGAGGTAGTGCCGGATGTGCTGTCGATGTCGCTCTACGGGCGCATGCTATACGCCCTAATCGGCGGCTTGGCCGTTACTATTGTGCATATTCTGTTACGACCACTGCTGGCGCAGGTTAAGTTGGTAAAACTGCGCTACTTGACGGTGCTGGCCTACTCGGTCGTCTGGCTAACCATCTCCTGGATTATCGTTGAGGAGTGGCACGCTTGGGGGATTCAAGAGCGTGGACTGGACACGACACTGCCGATAAATGACGAACTGTATTTGGCGGTGATTGGCCTGGTCACACTGTTTGCAGGGGCGCTACTGACTTCAGCCGCCGTTAAGCGCATGGCCACGTTGTCCGGATCAGTAGGCCTGACCGGGTCAGTCAATAATTCGGCAACCGGAGCTCAAAAAAATGGTCGCTCAGCAGGCATGTAGCCGAGACACATGTTGCGGTGGTGGATTATGTTCTACCGGTACCGAGGCTAAGACACCTTGGGTTGCACTTGCACTAGTAAGCTTGGTTTTACTTGCTTTGGTCATTGATCTTGCCCTATAGATGCAGGATGTTTGCCCGTTAATTACAGACGCGCTTGCGGTTCCGGTGGTACCCTCGATTGCTTATGGCTGGCTGTTTACTAACGCGCTAAACCCCGCGGCACTTGCCTTGGCTGCCATAAACCTCGGGGTCGCAGTGCCATTTTTGAGCCTGGGACGGCTTGTGCAGGGTGCCTTTACTCAACCAATCCTATTTTTTTTCCGAACAAAACGTAAAGGGTTCGGCCAAGTATACGAGAGCTTAAGCAAACGGCCGGTTGACCTAGCCGTGGTACGTGTTATCGATGCTGACCGTAAACGCATCGTCATGTCGCGTGTAACCGACAGCAGTGGTCGCTTTTTAGCTATTTTACAGCCGGGTCGCTATCAATTTTTGGTCAGCAAGCCGGGCCATGATTTTCCATCAAGACTGTTGGCCGGGGATAAATATGACTCGGGTATTGGGCGTATCTATACGGGAGGGATTTTAGAACACGATTCTAGAGGACCACTCGAGGTAAACTTGCCGATCGATAGCCCCGAGGACAACGTAAGTGTTGAGCAAGCGTTGCGCAGGCAGTTCCGACGCTCGTTGCATGCGGTCTTAGCGTATTCCGGAGTTATATTAGGTGCCGTGAGTACTATTGTGGCTTGGAACTGGCAATCCTGGCTGATGTTAGCGGGTCATCTCATATTATTTTTGATATTTAGCCGGCTTAGTTATAAACCCTACGGGCGTCCTTGGGGTAAGGTTGCTGACCAGATTACGGACGAACCGCTACCTCGATCGGTTGTACGCATTTTGGACAGTAAATTTAATCGTGTCTTGGAGACGGTCGTTACCGACCGTCGCGGCCAATATGGTTTTATTGTTGGCAAAAACACTTACCGTCTTTTTGCGGATCGTGCCAGCCACGAACCATATCGTAGTTCGGCTTTTAGAGTGGCACAGCGATCGGGAATTGTGCGTCAAAATGTCACCATGCAGCCAAGTCGCAAGGTAGTTACCCAGCAGGGCGTGGCTACGCTATAATAAAGACCTCATTATGCCCGACTTTTCGCTTCCTCAAAATCAGTCAGATTCGCAGTCGATGGCCTCACGCTCGGAGCCGGCGTCTGTTGCGGCCAGCGCCGACGGGGTCGGCTCGGGAGGCGGCCTTGGTCTTGACGAGAATCTCTCAGCTCGTCAGGATCGTCATGAGGGTAAATCGCGCCGCACGCACTTTTTGATTGGGTTGGGCTTGCTCCTGTTGGCGCTCTTGCTAGGTCGCGCGGCCTACGACAACTGGCAACTCAGGTCCGGTACGGAGAGCTTGCGTGAGGCGGTGGCCGATCAGTCTTTGCGTCTCGCTCAGGTGGGAGATATCTCGGCTATTTTGGGTGAGGACTTTGTAACTCCCGGGACGGTACTGACCGGACCGGATGGGCAAACCTATATCTGTGCGCCGCAGGCCGGTGCTGTTGGAGATCCAGGGGTCACGGGCGGATCAGGTGAGGCGGGGGCTGCCGGAGCTGAAGGCAGCGCTGGCTCCGCCGGAACGGCAGGTGATGCCGGTTTGTCTGGCAGTCAAGGCGCCGCCGGATCGCAAGGAGCAACGGGAGCTACCGGTGTAGACGGTGCTGTGGGTGCAACGGGTCCAGTCGGTCCACCAGGCCCGGCCGGTAGTGTGGCGACGATCGACATGGACGACACCTA
>JAUYIX010000030.1 GCA_030688115.1 bacterium | reverse complement strand
GCGCGGCGTCGTATCGTCAACAAAATACTTAGCGGGATCATAGGCCTGCTCAAAATAACCGGCAGACATTCCATATTTTTTCTTGAGCAGTTCCGCCAGCCAAGCCCCATTGGTAATCCCTGCAAGGCCCAGTCGATAGGTATTTTGGGCAAAGATATAACTTGAGCTCATCGGGTAAAACCACGGCTCATAATCCTGCACCATGTAGAACTTACGTTTGGGGCCGGTAGCCTGGTAGACCGGATAGGCCGTGTGCCAATTGGTAGCGATCAAGGCATCGGCCGGTCTACCGTGATCTGCTTTTTTGCCATCCAAGCTGTTGCCATCCAAGTTGTTGCTAACCAAGCTCGGCCGTATTTGCGGAGACGTCTGATCCAGAAGCGTGAACTGCGCTTTGACCGGCTGAAAATGTGTGCGCACCGTCTCTCGAAACTCCTCGGCACTCTTAAATTTGCTTTTGCCAAAAACGTAAAAATGTTGGTCGTGTCCTTTCTCGTCCAGATGCTTTGAGATCCTAAAAATGTTCATGTGGCCACCGCTACCGATATCCATGTCGGGGATAACCCAATGTATGCTGAGCTGTTTGGTAGGACGCGCTAAGGGACGGGAGTTCCAAGTATCGAGCTCCGCTGTGCGGGTAACAGAGCCAAAGTAATTAAAATCGTCACTAAAGCGACCTTTGGTCGGATCGGTAACGTAGGAGATTGTACGCCGCAGAGCGTACCATAAACCGTGCCGACCGCGCTCCCTATTGAATTTTCCGATTAGACCACCAGGCATGTTGCTACGCGTTTAATAAGTGATACTCGCGGGAGATACGTTGCTTGATCCAGCGCGGCATTCTGTCCAGGCGCGGGCCAATATACCCGCCCAGTTGCCGCATAGTAGCAAGTGCAGCCGCACGTGGATACCACAAAACTTTTTGATATATCGATAGCCGTGGGTCGCTCGCTAGAGAGTGGCGAATGGCGATACAGGCACGGAGGACTCGTCCTGGTAACCACCAAGCGTGCCTAACATCTATGTAATCAAAGGCCATGAACATTCCATGCCACTCATCCACATAGCGTCTAAAAAACTCAACCACCCCAAAGTTGTGTGAGTGGTAGACGGCCGCACGAGGTTCAAAAACTTTATGCCAGCCACGCTCCAGCAAGTCGCGCGCGATAAGCTGATCCTCGCAATACGTAACATCCCTAAAAGCGCACTCTTGCCAAGCAGACCGACGGATCGCTGCATTGGCGTCCGAAGAAAACCGCATAACCTCGTCGTTAGACTTACCGACGCGGTCGACCTCCCGAGCCGCGCTGGTCGCGTAGCGAGTCGTTTTTCCATCAATGGCAAACCCGTCAAAAAAAGCTAAGAGTTCTGCCCTAATAATCGGATTGCCATCGGGCCGTGAGCGCTGGGGGCCAAAAACCAACCCCACCCTTTTGTCCTCAAACGGCGCCGTGATATGGCGCAGGTAATGGGGCGTCATCGGCGAGGCATCGTGAGTTAATAAGACCAAAATCTCTCCGTGTGCCTGTTGCGCTAAAAAGTTACGGGTTTTGCCGTGACCAAAATCCTGAGCCTTGATCCGTGACACTCGCACCGGAAAAGCAGCTCGTTTTTGCAGTTCCAAAACTTTTTGCACGGTTTGATCGCTCGACCCGCTATCAACGACGACAAGTTCAAATTTAACACCGCGTTGCTGCTCGATCGCACGCAACACGTGATCAAATTGTTCTCCCGCATTTTTTACCGGGAGCAAAATACTGACTCGAGGTTTTTCAGTCGCGGCAGATTGCGGAGTAAGCAAAGTCATGACTATAAGGTATTTTGAAGCAAAACCGATTTGGTTGGCATGACGCGTAGACCACTGCGGTTCCAGTAGGACCGATAGGCTCGATAGCCCTTATACAGCTGCCACCTAAGTGCTTTTGAAAACCACAAATATTGAAAGCGTGTCAACGGTCCCGGTTGAACCCCTCCTTTAAGATGATCCTCGCGATTAATAAATGGCTTGAGCCACGCCGTCAAATAACGCGGAAGCCCGAGCTTTATCAAAGGATATTTTCCAAATGTAAACTGTGGCGTCAGGTTTGGGAACTTTGCCAAAAAATAGGCTAACGAGCGCCCGTTGTTATATCGCTTGGCTAAAAATTCAACATAATTTGGGTTGTAATCGTGGACTGCGCTTGCCTTGGCACAATAAATCATGCGCTCCCCGTACATCTCGAGCCGGTAGCCCAAGTCAATGTCCTCAACGCCGTACACGGTAAAGCCCTCGTCAAAACCACCAACTTTAAGTAACGCCTCTCGGCGGCAACTCACATTGCCCGTATAAAAGTATGCAAAGCTTGTTTTTTGGGGGTCAAGATATTTAAATGTATTTTGGTCCTCGCTCTCCTTGAGGTATCGCAAAAAGCGGTCGGGGCTGGTGTTCCAGCCCACTTCAATGTGCCCCAGTACCGAGCACGGCTGACCTTGGTGGCCCTTGAGATGCTCTTGGATCAATGTGGGGGAGGCCAGAATATCATCGTCAACAAATAAAATAAGTGGGGTCGTGGCCCGCCGGATGCCCTCGTTACGCGTGGGCGCCGCACCCGGTTTTTTTTGGTATGCATATTCAAGATTTGGATAGCGCCGCATCAGACCGCGCACGGTCTCGGCCGTCGCATCGCTTGAGCGGTTATCTATGACGATCACCGTGTACTGATCACGAGAGACACTCTGATTCATGATCAGCTCTATGGTCTTTGGCAGTTGCCGGGCCCGGTTATGGGTCGGTATAACGACCGTGATTTTATTTTTTGTTGTTTGTGAGATTTGTTTAGACATGGTCACTTAGGCATGGTCACCAACGACGAATATGATAGTCCCAACCGACAAAACGCACCCAGCGATGCCGAGGTACCGTTAGTTGCGCTATGTGTCTACGATGTGCGTGCGGCATGTAGCGCAGATGCGCAACGAGTGCACGCAGCAAAAGTCGCTTGCCGCTCCAGGGATGATCGTTCTGCAAAAAAATAATCTTAAGAATCCCAAAAATATAGCGGCGATACTCTTTTACCCCGCCATATATGTAGCGCAACAATAGCCCGTTGCGAAACCCCAAATAATACTCGCGCTCGCCGCCCTTGGCACTTTGGATGCCCTGCTTGTGTGTAACTTTGGCGCGTGGTTCGTAAATACAACGATAGCCTTTTGACCACATGCGCCAAGAGAGATCAACGTCCTCGCAATACATAAAGAGCCGCTCGTCAAAAACACCGGTGCGCAGTAAGGCCGTACGCTTTATTAACGTAACCGCGCCGCTACACCAGGGAGTCTCTTGGGTCTTTTGGTCAAACCATTTTGGATGCTCGTGTGGCTGTTGCGCTGCCTCGACCATACCGACGCCGCGCTCTTGCAACGCCCGCATCACTAAC
>JAUYIX010000028.1 GCA_030688115.1 bacterium | reverse complement strand
ACCACCCGATTGCCACGAGCACAAGCAAAGACACCGATTTTTTTATGGAAGTTACGGTAGAACAAGGTCGAGGATACGTCCCGGTAGAAGATCGAGAAAAAGAGCAGCTTGATATCGGCACGATCGCGATCGACTCTATCTATACGCCGGTCAAGAACGTCAGCATGGACGTATCGAGCTCACGCGTCGGGCAAATTACCAACTTTGATAAGCTCACGCTGCATATCGAGACGGACGGGACCCTTACTCCACAAGAGGCCGCCTCTCGTGCCGCGTCTCTCCTGACTGATCATCTGAGCTTGTTTGTTAAAGATATTAAGTTGGAGTCAGACACCGTAATACGCGCTCCCGCTGTAGCTAGTGTTAGCGCTGCCCCATTGGCCAGCGCTGTTGGGGCAGAACCGCTGATGGGAATGCCAGCGAGCGGATCCGAGCCAACGCAAGAATTGATTATCGAGAAGCCCATCGAAGAGCTCGATCTCTCAACTCGGACGCTCAATGCTCTCTATAACAATGACGTTAAAAAAATTAAAGATTTGATCAAGATGACTGAGCAAGAGCTTGCGGATTTGCAGGGTTTGGGCGGTAAGGCACTCGCTGAGATCACCAGGGCACTTAAAAAGTTTAATTTAGGCCTAGCCGGCGGCATGGGAGCTCCTACAACGGAGTAGATCCAGCATATGAGACACCGTAAGACGACAATCAGGTTAAAGCGAGAGAAGGCGCCACGAGCTGCGCTAATGCAGTCTTTGGCGCGCTCGATTGTCTTACACGGTAAAGTCGAGACCACATTGGCCAAGGCCAAGGCTGTTCGTCCTTTTGTCGAAAAACTGATTACCCTGGGCAAGAAAAAAGATCGACGCGCTCAGCGTTTATTAGCCTCGAGGATTCGGGACAAAAATGTCGTAAAAAAGTTACAGGCCGAACTCTCAGAGCAATTTGCTACTCGCGAGGGTGGATACACACGTATCCGTCGGACGGGATTTAGGCAAGGAGACGGGAGTGAAATGGCCTTGCTAACTTTGGTGAAAAAATAATATGGATTACTCACAAGGCAAGCTAAAAACGCGCCAAGTAATCGCACCGCATGCGATCAAACGTAATTGGCATTTGGTTGATGCGGGCGGACAAATCTTAGGCCGCACGGCCGTTACGGTCGCGCGACATCTTCAGGGGCGCAATAAAACTACTTGGAGCCCGATGCAGGACACCGGCGATCACGTCGTAGTAATTAATTGTGCTGATATACGAGTAACCGGGCAAAAATTGACCCAAAAAACCTACTATCATCACACTCGCTACCCGGGGCATTTGCGCTCAACAACCTTGCAAAAACTGCTTGATGACAAGCCGACGGAGGTTATGCGAAAAGCCGTTTACGGGATGCTGCCCAGGACACGCCTACGTAAGCCAATGATCCAGCGATTACACCTTTTTGCTGGCGGGACACACCCATTTGATAAACACTTTAGCTCTTAGCCATGCCAACCAAAGCACCAAAAAAGAAGCCCGCAGCACGCCCAAAGGCCGCCACTCGCAAGCCAGCTGCTCGCACCGTCAAAAAGGTTGAGCGCTCCAGCGATGTTCAGGCATTTTATGCCGCAGTCGGACGCCGTAAAACGGCAGTTGCGCGGGTTAGATTAATGCCCGGCAAGGGCGCAATAACGGTCAACGGAAAAACCATGCAGCAGTATTTTCCTGATGTTGTTTGGCAAACCAGCGTGACTTCGCCATTAGTATTGGTTGGACAGCGCAAAAGTCTGGATGTGTCGGTACTGACGGATGGAGGCGGAGTCAACAGCCAGGCTGAGGCTACGCGTCATGCTATCGCTCGCGCCTTGCAGATCATGGATTCGGAATTACGTTCGACCCTCAAAAAAGCGGGCTTTTTGAAACGTGATCCTCGAGAAAAAGAGCGCAAAAAGTATGGACTCAAGGGCGCCCGTCGAGCACCGCAGTTCTCTAAGCGCTAGTCAGCTACTCTACTTTTTCGGTAAAGGTATGCAGAACCAAACCCGGCTCCGGCTGTTTGGTCGTATACACGAGATCAGCGCCGCCGCGCATAAACTGCGGACGTAGTGCTGAGCGAACTTGAGCGATCTGCTGAGTGAGGGGAGCGTTGCGCGCTGCATGCACGAGCGAGACGATCTGCATCCCGTCGCTAGTAGAGGTATAGAGCGTCACGTGTCGGCCGTCCGGGTGCCAGGCTATCTTAGAGGGCTGTTGAGCCAGTTGGATGATTTTAAACTGACTTGGTTGGTCCTCAAGCGGCTCTTGGTCATGGATCCAGAGCTCGTCGTTACTTTGATATGCTAAGAATAAACCATCCTCTGACCACTCAGCATAGCTGACCTGATCCGCAATCGGCTCAAAGGCAAAAATACCGTTTATTCTTTTAAGGAGTTGCAGTGATGAGTCCGCGATGACCGAGACAAGAGCGGCATTTTGGACTACGAGCGTAGCCTCCTTGGCGGGCAATGTAGCGATCTCTTGAGCGCTTGGGGCTGATTCTCTGACATCATACGACTCAAGTAGGATCGAGTCGGACTTGCTACGCGACAGTATAAAAACTTTAGGGTTGGCTACGGCAAAGTCGATCACGTCCCGTGCGATAAGCTCGGGTAGCGCATTATTGCGCGCGGTCGCCCAGCGGAATACCGTATCCGTGTCATCACGGTAGTATACTGTCGATGGTTCGTCCTGGTCTAAAATAACTCTCGCCGAGACAATACCACCGACATGGTCCAGCGCCAGTGCACTTGGGTTACCGGTGTGGGGGAGTATACGCCAATATGCGTTATGCTCGTCTCGAATCAGTAACAGCCGGGAGTTGTCGGACCAACGCAGCTCCCTGAGGGTGATAACGTCGATGTCATCTTCGAGAGACAGGAGCCTGCGATTTTCTTCGTTACCGTTAGTGTGCATCCATAGCCCGGTGTCTTTGCCTTCAGTCACCGTATATGCAATAAAGCGGCTGTTGGGCGAGACCGCAAAGCGCCCGATCTCGTTGTTGATCGGCTGCTCGATCTCCGGCTCTGATAAAGCCAAGAGGACGTCGTCTACGCGGGTGACTTTTTCTGGGGTAACTTCCAGGTCGGATTCCCAGGGCTCGTAGCCCTCGCGAGTAATGCTCAGATGGTGTGTGCCCGGTTCAAGCCCTCTCAGGATGACGGGGTCGTTCTCTGTATGCTTTTCTTGCCCGTCCAAACTGACCTGTACCTTGGAGATGTTAGTATCAACTAAAATTGTCCCCGTCAAAATAACGGAGCGATCGTCCGGTCTAAAACTGTATCCTTTGGCATACAGAACAAGCAGAGGGGCGATCACCACAAATGCAAGCACTACCAGCATAAACAGAAAGGTACGAGTTCGGGCGCGCATAGGGGGATTTGTACCCATTTGTGAGCGATTCGTCAAACGGATTGGGCGTGCCCTTGAAGTCCGGCCGCGCTCCCGCTAGGATCTAGTCATTCAGACCGGATTTTGTGCGGCGCGCGTCAAGCTTGGACGCTCGTGGTAGGCTATTCAACTCATGTTCACCAAAAAAATAGGTATAGATCTCGGTACAGCCAACACGCTTGTCTATGTACCAAAAAAGGGGATCGTAATAAACGAGCCTTCGGTTGTGGCTGTTTCTGTGGACGATAACCGTATTTTAGCCGTGGGAGCTGAGGCAAAGGAGATGCTTGGCAGAACCCCGGATACGATCATCGCCAGTCGTCCTCTCAAGGACGGGGTGATCGCCGATTACCGAATTACCGAGGCGATGTTACGTTACTTAATCGAGAAGGCCACCGGCGGTGTGCGTTTTTTTAGACCCGAGGTTATGGTCTCGGTGCCGGCCGGCATCACATCAACCGAGCGACGCGCCGTTGTCGACGCTACCGTATCTGCGGGTGCCAAGGCCGCGTTTATTATCAAGGAGCCCGTTGCGGCCGCAATCGGCGCCGGTATCCCGATTGGTGAATCCTCAGGGAACATGATTATCGATATCGGTGGCGGTACATCGGAGATCGCCGTGATCTCCCTCGGCGGCATCGTTGCCGTTAACAGTGTGCGGGTGGGGGGGATTAAGTTTGATCAGGCTATTG
>JAUYIX010000018.1 GCA_030688115.1 bacterium | reverse complement strand
TATAGCAGTAGAATACATCGCTGGCGGGGCCGCACTTTTGGCGCTGCTTTTTGCTTTGTTTTTGGCTCTGCGTGTTAGGGCGACGGCTGACGGCCAGCGCCACATGATGGAGATTGCAACAGCGATTAAAGAGGGGGCGCTGGCCTACCTCAAGCGCCAGTATCGCGTCATCGCTCTGTTGACGATCTTGATCACGGCACTCTTTTACGCTTTTGTCAGTTGGCAATCAGCGGTTGGTTTTGCTGCCGGGGCGGTCATCTCAGCATTGGCCGGCTACATCGGTATGCGTATAGCGGTAGTGGCAAACGTTAAAACCGCAGAGGCGGCCAAGGACTCGATTTCTAAGGCGCTCCGTGTAGCATTTACCGCAGGAACGGTGACCGGCATGGTTGTGGTCGGATTTGGACTACTGGGAGTCGCGGGGTTTTATACTTGGTTTAAAGACCCGGTACTTTTGATCGGATTTGGTTTTGGCGCCTCACTGGTATCTCTTTTTGCCCGAGTCGGTGGTGGAATCTACACCAAAGCCGCTGACGTCGGCGCTGACTTGGTTGGTAAGCTTGAGAAAGGTATCCCTGAGGATGACCCGCGCAACCCAGCGGTAATTGCCGATAACGTTGGTGATAACGTGGGAGATACGGCCGGCATGAGCGCCGATTTGTTTGAGACGTATGTCGTGACCTTGCTCGCGGCCATGATCCTCGGAACCACCGCAACGGTGGCCGGACTGGGCGGCGTGCTTTTGCCGCTACTGCTTGGTGCGGTTGCTATCGTGGCATCAATCATCGGTAGTTTTTTTGTCAGACTCCGCGGGATGAACATCACCGGCGCTCTCTACAAAGGTGTCGGCGTCACGATCACATTAGCCGCTCTTGGGTTTTACTTAATCAACCGCTGGTACGCCGGTAACGACCTAAATCTTTATGGTGCGATGCTGGTCGGGTTGGTCGTAACGATATTAGTGATAGTGATTACCAACACCTTTACCGCTCGTAACCACAAAGCTGTCGACGAGATCGCAAAAGCAAGCGAGACCGGACCAGGCACCAATATAATCGCCGGACTAGCCGTCGGGCTACGGTCGACCTGGCCGATGGTTGTTGTAATCGTTGCCGCTATCTTGGCCGCCTTTTACTTTTCCGGTGTGTACGGCATCGCGCTTGCGGCCGTGTCGATGCTCTCGACAATGGGCATCATCGTTGCCATCGACGCCTATGGGCCGATCACTGACAATGCCGGCGGGATCGCCGAGATGGCCAATTTACCGGCTAAGGTTCGGAGCAAGACGGACGCGCTGGACGCGGTCGGCAACACGACCAAAGCAATCACCAAGGGTTATGCAATCGGGTCCGCGGCACTGGCCACCCTGGCTTTGTTTGCCGCATACACGGATGAGATCCGCGAGGTTATCACCGGCGCTACACTGAGCCGATCGCTGAGCCTTGAGAACCCGCTCGTTATCGTTGGGCTCTTTATCGGAGCCGCACTGCCTTTCTTTTTCTCGAGTCAGTTGATGACCGCGGTTGGTAAGGCCGCCTTTGCGGTTGTTGAGGCCGTGCGTGAGCAGTTCCGCACTAAAAAAATTATGGAGGGTCAGGACAAGCCGGACTACGCGCAAGTTGTCGATATCGTGACAAAGGCCGCTCAAAAATACTTGATCATGCCGGCGGTGGTCGCTATTGCGGTGACTATGTTGGTCGGGTTTGGTCTCGGTCCGATCGCACTGGGGGCCATGTTGATTGGAGTGATTTTGTCGGGGTTCTTTTTGGCGATACAGATGACGACCGGTGGAGCTGCTTGGGATAACGCTAAAAAACATATCGAGACAGGTAAGTATGGAGGTAAAGGTAGCGAGGCACATAAGGCCGCCATCGTGGGTGACACCGTCGGCGATCCCTTTAAGGACACGGCCGGGCCGGCACTCAACTCACTGATCAAAGTAATCAACACACTCGCTGTGATCTTTGCATTTTTATTTGTGCAATACGGTCAGTGGTTTGATCGATTTATCAACTAATCCAAGGTAGGTATAGCCGTGAACGTCCAAGTCAACAAACAAGCACAATCGACCGTCGAGTTAACCATCGAGATCACGCCGGAGGAGCTCAAATCTTTTGAGGCCCGTGCCGTAGCGCGTCTTGCCGGCTCACTCTCGTTGCCGGGGTTTAGGCCGGGCAAAGTGCCCGAGGCGCTGGCTCGCAAAAACATCGACCCGATCAAAGTTCTTGAGGAGACGGCCAACATCGCGATCCCGGAGCTTTACTCACAGGCGGTCATCGAGAACAAGATCGAGTCCATTGGTAGCCCCAAGATTGATGTCCAAAAATTTGCGCCGGGTAATCCGCTGGTGTTTAAGGCGACCGTCGCTGTTCTGCCTGAGTTTACACTGCCGGACTATAAAGCCCTCAACATCGAAAAAAAGCCCGTGAGCGTATCGGACGATCAGATTGATCGCATGTTAAGGATGTTCCAGCGAGAGCGTGCCAAAGAGCAGGAGGTCACGCGGCCGGCCAAAAAAGGAGACTCGATCGAGATTGATTTTGCCATGACTCAAAAAAAGGTGCCGCTTGAGCACGGGCAGGGGACCAAACATCCCTTGGTGCTTGGCGATGGCAATTTTATTCCGGGTTTTGAGGACCAGCTGATTGGCATGAGCGCCGGACAAGAAAAAGACTTTAGTGTGACTTTTCCTAAGGACTACGGCAAAAAGTCCCTGGCCGGCCAGACGGCCGATGCACACGTTAAGTTGCACCTGGTTAAAGAGCGTAGCCTGCCAGAGCTGGATGACGCATTTGCAACGGGACTCGGAAACTTTAAAGATCTGGCGGATCTCAAGAGCCAGTTACGCAAAAACTTAATGCTTGAGGCCGAGGTAAAAGAGAACGACCGTTTTGAGTCGGAGCTTTTGACCAGACTTGCTGATCAGGTATCACTCGAGCTACCCGATGTATTGCTGCAGGGAGAGCTAGACAAAATGGCGCGTGAGCTTGAGCAGAGCTTGACCGCGCAAGGGGCAAACTTCCGGGACTATCTATCGAGTATCAACAAGACTATGGATGACCTTAAAAAAGGCTGGGTCGAGCAGGCTAAAAAGCGCGTAAAAATTGGCCTGCTAATCCGTGTGATCGCCAAAAAAGAGAACGTCGCAGTATCCGACCAAGAGGCTGAGACAGAAATAAACGCTACCCTTAAACAAAATCCGGACAACAAAGAGGTCGAGCGTACAGTAAAGGGCCGGGCCTATCGCGAGTACGTCAAGGAGATTGTGCGTAACAGAAAAACTATAAAGCTGCTATCATCAATAGCGGCCGGTTCTACTAACAAACCAG
>JAUYIX010000013.1 GCA_030688115.1 bacterium | reverse complement strand
CGGGCTACCGGGTTCTGGAGAAAACACTCCCGGTTATGGCGGACAGTCGGCCGAGTCCTCCACCAGTGGTTTCTTTAACGCACTTTTGGCCGGACCTTACTCGGCCGCTACGCAATCCGCACTTGTCTTGACTAGGGCCGAGGACTTGCCGGTTGATACCGCAGCCTACATCAGCGCAAATGCGGCAACCATATCGAGCGCGGTAATAGTCGGATCTCTGGACCAGATTAGTGCTGCGGTTGAGAGCGAGATAGCGAGCCTGTTTTAGCGCTCCCTAGAGAGATTTAGTCTCAGCGAATTTAAAACAACAGAGACGGAGGACAGGGCCATGGCCCCCGCTCCAATCATGGGATTGATCAAAAAGCCAAAGGTCGGGTAGAGCGCCCCGGCGGCCAGAGGGATCAGTAAAACGTTATAACCAAAGGCCCAAAAAAGATTTTGTTTAATGACCGTGATGGTCTCTTTAGAAATTGCAATTGCTTTTACGACGGTGGATATATCGTCCGACAAAAGTGTCACATCCGCAGTCTCAATCGCGATGTCGGTGCCGGAGCCTATCGCTATACCAACATCGGCGCGCGCTAATGCCGGTGCGTCGTTGATCCCATCACCGACCATGGCGACGGTTTTACCCTGTTGATCAATTTTTTGCACCTCTGCACTTTTTTCTTGAGGTAAAACCGGCGCAAACACTTTTGTTATGCCAACCTCCGCGGCCACGGCCTGCGCTGTTTTTTTGTTGTCGCCGCTCATCATTACAACCTCTATCCCCATGGCTTGTAACTGACTAACCGCTCGAGCGGCACCCGGCTTGATTTGGTCGGCAACGGCAATTAGACCAACGACGTCGCGTCCACGGGCTAGATGCAAAACCGTATAGCCTTTTTGCTCCCAGGTAGCGCGCTGACCTATTACCGCGTTTGACTCTTGCACTCCTTCTTGTGACAACAGGCGCTGGTTACCAAGTAGCAAACCGCGCTCTTGTAGCCGACCTTTGAGACCAAGACCGGGGAGTTCAACAAAAGTATCAACGTCATGCAGGGTAAGTTTGTGTCTATTGATATGCTGCAGGAGTGCTTGGCTCAAAGGATGCAGCGAGGCTTTACCTAAGCTAGCGGCGTACTCGATAACGGCATCCTTGGATAGGTCTGCAAACGCAGCAATCTCTTTTACGCTGGGCTTACCCATCGTGATCGTGCCGGTCTTGTCCAGGATAATAACCTGTGTTTTATGCAGTTGCTCCAGCCCCTCTGCGTTTCTAAACAAAATTCCTTGCGTGGCGGCTCTGCCGGTGCCTGTGATAATGGCGGTCGGCGTAGCCAGCCCGAGCGCGCATGGGCAGGCGATGACCAAAATAGAAACAGCAATTATCAAAGCCAGCGGAAATGTAGCGCCTAAGGTTAGCCAGGTGGCAAAACTTACTACCGCAATCCCCATCACGATAGGCACAAAATAGCCCGAGACAAGATCAGCCCAGCGTTGGATGGGCGCTTTTGAAGCTTGCGCTTTTTCTACCAGGCTAACGATCTGGTCAAGAAAAGACTCTTTGCCGACACGAGTGGCCCTTATCGTTATGCTGCCATGCTGGTTTAAGGTCGCGCCGATGACCGTATCACCTTTTTGCTTATTTACCGGTAGTGACTCACCGGTTACCATGGACTCATCAACCGTACTGTGACCGCCGAGCACTGTGCCATCTACCGGGATTTTCTCGCCGGCTCTGACGAGTAGCACATCACCCGCCCCAACATCCTCAAGCGGGATCGTTTGTTGTTGCCCATCCCTAATGACGACCGCATCCTTAGCCTTTAGCCCCAACAGTTTTTTAATGGCCAGCCCGGTACTCTTTTTGGCTCTAGACTCCAGATAGCGGCCCAAAAGCACTAAAACAATAATAACGGCGGCGCTATCAAAAAATACGGCTACGTCCTCTATGTCGGCAAAGAGTTGTGGCACAAAGGTAACCAAGCTACTGTAAAGATATGCCGCACCCGTACCAATCCCAATCAGAGAACTCATTCCAAAGGACAATTTTTTGAACTGTTTGACCGTAGCTATATAAAAAGTGGAACCCACCCAAACCACGACGGGCGTGACCAAGACAAAAGAAACTAGTCGTATGGTTTGCTCTGGGATGTCAGCAATAAATGGGAACAAAAAATTAAAACCAAACACCAAGCTGATGCTGGCCAAAATACCTCCCCAGATTAGTTTTATTTTTAAGGTCCTGAGCTCTTTGTCGTCGGCAGGGTGCCCGGCCTTAGTCGAGGCGCTATCCCGCCCACGCTCATTTAATTGGTAGTCACCGAGGCTGGCGACGGTGGCCTTGATTTGGGCAATGCTCACTTGTGTATCATCAAACTCGATCGTCGCACTTTTAGTGGCAAAGTTGACCGATACGGTGGCAACCCCGCTGAGCCCCTGGAGCGCTTTTTCTATTGATAAGACGCAGGAGGCGCAGCTCAACCCCTCCAGGCTAAATGTTTGAGTAGTCATAGTTACGCACAGTATACCCCTAGGGGGTATTTGACAAACCGGGCGACCATTATAGAATAACCCTATGCAAAAAAAGAAGTTTGTCGCATTGGCTTTGGTGGCTGTTTTAGCGAGTATCAGTGTGTTTGGGTTTGCTCTGATGGGGCACGATGCAGGTGGTTGTATTTTAGCGACCAGTCAGGCCATTGAGTGCCCGACGCAGACCGCGCCATTAGGGGCGGGGACGTTCCACACCTTTGTACTCGAAAAATTATCGCAAGCCAGTGTGAGCGATTTTAGTTTGGGTTTGTTACTCTTTGTTGTTGCGCTATCTGGAGCGGTGCCTACCTCGCTGCTCTTGCGGCACTCATTGTCCGGTGCGACTTGGCATTGGGTCAAACGGCGACGTAGGCACCCACCGCCCGCGTCGTGCTCACAGTTGATTGTACGCTGGCTCAAACAAGCCGCTGGTGTTGAGGACTATAGTTTAGTTGCTGCGCTGACTTAAGCTAATGTGCTAAGTCAGTGGTCTTTATCCTGCTTACACAGGTAAGCAAATATTTTATTGGTTAACTAAAATAACATGTCAAAGAATAAATCAACTAAATCGATCGTGCCGGCAATTATCGCGCTGTCTGTCATAGTGCTTTTTGTCGGGGGCTTGCTCTGGATGGCCCGGCCGGATCTTAGCGGGGCAGAACCGCAAGATCTGGTAGCAGCCACGAGCCTCACGGTTGCAGAACAGCGTTACGATTTTGGAGAAATCTCGATGGAAGACGGTCTGGTCTCGCATGAGTATGTGGTGACCAACAGCAGCCCGGAGCCGGTCATACTGAGTAAAATGTACACCTCTTGCATGTGTACGCAGGCCGAACTGTTGCATCAAGATGAGGTTCACGGCCCGTTTGGTATGGTTGGACACGGTACTATGCCGCGACTGGACGAGTCTATCGGGCCGGGCGAGGAGTTTATGGTCAAGGCTATTTATGATCCAAATGCCCACGGTCCCGCCGGTGTGGGGCCCGTTGACCGAGTAGTCAGTCTCGAGACGGATTCGGGTGAGTTGCTCGAACTACAGTTGGTCGCCGTGGTCACGCCATAACTCGCTCTCCAATGAAGAAAAAACTACTTATTCTTGTAGCCTTTGCGCTACTACTCGTCGGCCTCTACCTCTTTTTTGAGTATTCGGGTGGTGGGGCAGAGCTGCTTTGGTCGCTGAGCGACAATGGGACGGTTTTGTTGCCATTGATCACGATTGCTGCACTTATTGATAGCGTCAATCCCTGCGCATTTTCTGTTCTGCTGGTGACGATTGCTTTTTTGTTCAGCATTGGGCGGCTACGCAAAAACATCCTTAAGATCGGCGGCGCATATATCCTGGGAATTTTTGTCGTCTATGTCTTGATTGGTTTGGGACTCTTGCAGGCCCTGCATTTGTTTAACACGCCCCACTTTATGGCAAAAGTTGGTGCGGCGCTTTTGATCCTGCTGGGTCTTATCAACATCATCAATGAGTTGTTCCCTGCTTTTCCGATTAAATTACGCATCCCAGGAGGGACTCACGACAAGATGGCTAAGCTGATGGATCGGGCCTCAATACCGACGGCCTTTATTTTGGGTGGCATCGTAGGCCTGTGCGAGTTCCCGTGCTCGGGTGGACCGTACCTCCTGGTAATCGGTCTCTTAAACGATAGTGCTACGTATCTAAGTGGGGTTGGGTATCTTGCGATCTATAACGTCGTTTTTGTTCTACCATTGGTAATAATCTTGCTGTTGTCGAGTAACAAACTCGTTGTGGGCAAAGTGCAAAAGTGGCAAGCCGAGAAAAAACATCTGATGCGCTGGGTTGGGGGACTGTTGATGCTGACGCTGGGCGCGCTAATCT
>JAUYIX010000002.1 GCA_030688115.1 bacterium | reverse complement strand
GATACGTAAGTTGCCGGCAGCGTCTGCGCCATTTTGCTGGCACGTTTAAGTGTTACGCCTGCAGGTGCTTGCTCAGTAAGTTCGATAATCAGCCCCGCCACCTGACGTCTCCCGAGCGGCACACTCACGAGCTGCCCCGGCGCTGCGTCATCAACCGAATAGGTATAGCGTTGTGGAGTATTGAGGGGAAGCTTGGTCGCCGGTATGACTCTCGCTAAGACCACGTCAGTGTCGCGTATCCTGTCCCGCTTGGCGCCTCGTAGCTCTCAACTTGCGCGGTTAAGCCCAGCGAGGCACCGGCAGCGACCGCTAGTGGTCGCGCCGCCGACTCTCCCGCTTTTTCGAGTAGGGCCTGATCGGCGGTAATGATCGGCATAAAGTCATTTTGTTTGGCGGCCGTAATAACCAAGTCATCAAAAAGTTTACCCTCTCGGCGGAACCCCGCCGGAGAACCCTTGGAGAGTCGCGCAGATAAGTCTCCGACTGCGATCAGTCCGATCTTTTTATCGGAGTCTTTGGCCACTCGACCAAGAAAAAGCCCGAACTCAAACAGATCGGATGGAGACACGTACGGCAACACAATTGACACGATTGAAGGCACTTTTTGCGCTGCGTTTATCTCCAGTAACTCCAGTGCAATCGAGCTAGGCTCGTCGATTTTGACGTTGGGATTAATCAACATCGTGTAGCCAAACGGTCGAGCACGCTCTCGAATAAACCGGATCAGTTCAACATCATTATCAAAAACCGAGGGCTTATCTCGGGAGGTTGTCTGGTTGATGTGCGTCTGTAGCTTGTCGAGTCCCAGCATATAATAGGCGGCTGGGTCGCCCGGAGTTGTGCTATACGCATGCATTGGTTGGAGCAAATGTGACGAGACTACAATGAGCGTGTCAACATTGTTATCTTTGATGAGCCTTTTTACGTTGAGGATGCCGGCACGAGTTTTGGCAAGGTCGCTGGTCTCCGGCTCTTGAGCAAGTTTTTTGGGATATGGAACTAATGCTGCGAATGCTAAGGCCATGTCAATAGGATACGCTAGGCAATCGTGCCTGTCATGTTACTCTTGTGCCTATGAGCACAGACCCCCAAAAAAGCATCGAGACGGCACCGCGAGTGCGTATAGCACCCAGTCCAACGGGTGGGCTCCATATCGGAACCGCCAGAACGGCGCTGTTCAACTGGCTCTATGCCAAAAAACATCGTGGGGTTTTTGTGTTGCGCATTGAGGATACGGATCGCGCACGTAGCACCAAAGAGTATGAGCAAGCAATTATTGAGGATTTGCAGTGGCTGGGTCTCTCATGGGATGAGGGGATAGAACCGGCCGGTGGGACCCATGGCCCTTATCGTCAGACCGAGCGTAGCGAGATCTACGCGACGTATCTAAAAAAATTACTTGATCAAGATCTTGCTTATCCGTGTTTTTGTACCAAGGAGGAGCGTGAGACCGACCGGCAACTCGCCATAAAAAACAAGCGCTCGCCTATTTACGCGGGTCGCTGTGCCAATCTCAATGCCGACCAGCGCGCTCAAAAAACAGAGCAAGGTTTAACCTGCGTGTACCGCTTTAGGACTCCCGATCGGGCGATCCAGGTCGTCGATGAGATCCGAGGAAAGCTAAAGTTTACGGGCTCAGACTTTGGTGATTTTGTTATTGCTAAGACTGAGCACGCACCACTGTTTTTGCTGGCAAATGTGGTCGATGACTCACTCATGAATATTTCGCACGTGATTCGCGGCGACGATCACTTACCAAACTTGCCAAAGCAAGTTTTGTTGATGCAAGCACTCGGTTTTGCGGTTCCGCGCTACGCGCACGTGCCGCTGATTCTCAATCCCGATCGCAGTAAAATGAGCAAGCGGGCGGGGCCGACCCATGTTCGTGAATACCGTGAACTTGGTTTTTTACCAGAGGCCATCCTTAACTTTATTGCGCTACTTGGCTGGAACCCAGCGACAACTCAGGAGATTTTTACCCAACCACAATTGATTGAGGCCTTTAATTTGCGTCAAATAAACAAGTCGGGCTCGATTTTTGATCTGAGCCGCCTTAAATGGATGATCGGAATGTACATTCGTGCGCTCAGTGAGGATGAGTTGGTTAGGCGCTCCGAGTCTTTTTGGTCCGAAGCCGCAAAAAAACAATCAACCGAACTAAAACGTAGAGCGTTAGTGACCATAAAAGAGCGCATCTCACATTTTGCTGAATTGCCAAAACTTACCGACTTTTACTTTTTAGACAAACTCACGATTGACGGGCCGTTGCTTACCTGGAAAAAAAGCACGCTCCAGGAGTCGGTCAATGCGCTCAAGGGAGTACGTGATTTTCTTGCCTCGCAAAGCGAGAGTAGTTTTATAACTCCTGACAAGCTAGAGGCAGCCCTTAAAAGTTACGTCACACAGTCGGGTCAAAGTGTCGGAGCGGTTTTTTGGCCATTGCGAGTGGCCTTGACGGGCCGGTCAGCCTCGCCCGGCCCGCAGGAGATTATGTGGGTGTTAGGTAAGGACGGAGCGATTAAGCGTCTCGATTCAGCTCTCAGCGCATTTTGACAATATGTTCACAAGTGTGATGTAATATAGTGCAGTTATGATTTCGCTTCCTATCAATAAAATAAAACGCCACAAGCTGCGCGGCAGAGTACGAGTGATGATTATCTTTGTGCTGTGTCTGGCATTGGTTAGTGGTGCTGTTCCAACGCAGAGTTCTGCCAGATCAATTGAGGAGATCAGTGGTGACCTGAGCAGTCTTAACAATGAAGTCTCGCGACTTGACGCGGAGATCGCAGAGTTGGAGGGGCAACTGGATGAAAAACGCTCGCAGATCAGGTCGCTTAATAATGATATTGAAGAGCTCTCGACCGAGATCGATAAGATAGGATTAGAAATCCAAAATACGCAAGCAAAGATTAAGCGCACCGAGGCTGAGATAGAAAAAACAGAGATCTCAATCCGTACCAAAGAGCGGGAGCTGCAAGAGACCAAGCGTCTTTTGGTTGAGTACATCCGATTAATCAACGATGCCGATAACGTTAATGCCTTTGAGATTTTACTATCCGGTAAGAGTTTTTCTGAGATCCTTAACCAGTTTGAATATACCGAGACGTTACAAAAAAAGACGCAAGAGAGTCTCGAACGTATCAAACAGATCAAACAGGATCTAGAACAGCAACAGGCTACGTTACAACAGCAACGGGTCGAGGCAATCGAGCTCCAGACTCAGCTTGAGGGACAACGTGATGCGCTATCAGCCACCAGATCAGAAAAAGACCGGCTCTTGGCACTCTCCGAGGACGAGGCCAAAAATTATGAGTCGCTTATCGTAAAAAACGAGGCCCTGCAAAAAGAGGTTTTGCAAGATATTGAGTCGCTTGAAAAAGAGTTGTCAGCTCAAACCGGTGGTGGGGGGATTCCGGCCGGCGCGCCGCCGGCCGGATCCGGGGTCTTGAGTATGCCCTCAAACGGGATTGAGGTCCAAGGTTACGGCATGACTGACTTTGCTGAAGGGGGTGCCTATGGAGGTTCCGGACATAACGGTATTGACATAGCCTCAGGTATGGGCTCACCGGTCTATGCCTCGGCGGACGGGGTCGTCTCTCAGGTGGGAGACTTGGGCGGTGTTGCTTATGGACGGTGGATAAGTGTGCGTCACAATGATTTGGGATTTGATACGCTCTATGGCCATTTGTTGGCGAGCAAAGTATCGGTAGGCGATAGTGTTGCCAAGGGGCAGATAATCGGATTGATGGGCAGCACCGGCTACTCAACGGGCCCCCACGTGCATTTTATGGTGTGTTTTGACTTACGTACTCAGCAACAAGGTTATGGTCTCTTGCCTTACTGCAATCACGTCAATCCGCATCTATATTTATAGGGAGACGTGATGGCAAATAAAAAAGCCCTCCGAGAGGTCTCAGCGGGAGGGATCGTCTATAACAAGCACCAGGGCACATTACGCTTGGTTTTGGTAATGACGATCCACGATAAGGAGGGCAAGCGTTTTACCACCTGGCGTCTACCTAAGGGTCACCCCGCCAAGGGTGAACAACTACTCGATGCGGCTCGACGTGAGGTAGCGGAGGAGACGGGAGTACTTGGCACGGGGGGGCCAAAACTGGGGGTAGCAAACTTTTTGTTCACCCATCCGGTTACCGGAGCATACACGCACAAATACGTGCATTATTATTTGTTCAGAAAAAAAACAGGAAGCGTCAGGATGCACGACAAGGAATACGA